>CBDVCO010000044.1:0-14783 GCA_965372515.1 uncultured bacterium
CCGTCCCTCTCTCTTTGAGCCAGTTTTAGACATCATAATAAAATATCACGTTGCGCTACCAGTGTAAACCGTAGTAAAGGTAATGGAGTCGTTGGAAAGTGATATGTACAGAGTGCAATTTGTGCATTATGTACATATGAGTGCTAAGTATCTTGAAAATTATCTAGTGAATTGGATTGGAGATATAATAACTATAAGAATTATTTGTTTTGATGTATCCTTAATATGAAGATAAAGTTATGTTTTAAAAGAGAATTATAATGAGTAATAAGAAAATAATGGGAATGATATCAAGCGAATATGCTTTACTTTGCAAATGGTTATTTGTATAATAAATTCATAGTAATCATTATAATCATTGTAACTATTATAATCATGCGAAAAAAACAATCTAAAATAGATAGAACTGCTGAAAAATTGGCGGATATAATTGGCGAACATTTGTCAACTTTGCCAAAAATAGAAAGAAAAAAGCGGATTAATAAGGCTCATAAGCAAATTAAGGCTTTTTCAGCTTCTTCTGAGGAGTATGATACTCAGTCCACGCTTGAAGAGCCTGATTGTATGGATCCGACCCCTCTTGCAGCCCATAAGTACCGGTAATAATAGCAATAAATTTCTTTTTACTCCTTTCCTTTAATAAGGATTTCATGTCTTGAATTAACCCCCGTCTTTCCTTAATCGCCTCTTGCTTTGGCACATTCTTTGTTGTTCCTCTTGTGCGGTCCTCTTTTAAGGCATGTTTGAGATCGTCATCAAAATCAGACTTCTTCCAATTCATTTGCCTTCCTCGCTATCCTCTTCGCCTCTTTTCATTAATAGGTCAAAACCATCAAACCATTTTGCTTTAATTTCATCCGACCAAGAAGGGTCAAAACTCGGAAATTTTGATAAGAGCAATTGAGTCCAACTAAGTTGTTTTGTTTGGGGTGTTGACTCAAGAATTATTTCAGGCTTTTTAGAAGCCTTCTTAGATGTAATTCTTCTCGTTTTTGGAGCACTATTTTTACTGGAGCGCTCAATCTTTTTTAGATATGGAGATAATACTATTTCAGTGTCTTTAGCGGCCTCTGTAAAGAATTTAATACACTTCCTTATCGTTCCTCCACCAGCGCCAGTATTTTTAAATTGATCCTCTAATTGATGCATTGTAGCTGTACTTAGATCAAAACTTTCAGAAAATAGAAAGGAATAAGAGGATTCAAGAAGTTCTTCTATAATGTTTTTTCTTTCTGGACCCTCAGAATTTACCAGTCGACTTAATTCTTCTGTAGGAATTCCCTTATCCGAAATAAGCTTTAGATATTTTAATGTAGTCATTAGATTTCTTTGTACGCCACCTGACATGGTTCTCATTAAGCTACGGTCAATGCGGCCTGGAACGCCTTGTTGTAAACTCTCAATAAAGTTATAGAAAGTCTTATAAGGCATATACGGGGGTACTGTACTTTTTTCGGATGCTTTCTTGCTTTCTTCAGACATAACAACCTCCATAATTTAAGTTCTATTAATTATAACTAATCATTCCATTCCGGTCAAGAGAAATAATTCCATCAGTGACATTTTTTCATTAATTTACTTTAGAATTACAGAATCATTAATTAGAAATTCATTGGAATGATATTATTATAGTATTTTCAATATGTTACCTAGAGAGTTACTGATATTATTGATATAAGATTCTAAGTATGAGTTGGTTGATTGTAGTTGCTATGAGTGTTTTTTATTTTTTTAAGAAGCAAGTATTGTATAATTTAGTTGGTTTTATCTTAAAGAGGTGTTCTTTTATCAGATTATTCGTTTGTAGAAAGAGTAGAAATTTACAAATTTTGAACGTTTTTGCTAGTCCATTTAAGAATAGAGATATTGTATTATTCTTAATTAATATAAGATTAGGGTTATTGTGCCATTTTTGTTTGCCAACAAAAGGCTTCTAATTCCGGGCGCCATATGTTAAAAAATAAGATTGTCAGTGTCGAGTCAAATGTATATTATCGCACTCAGCGAGCCTAGAAGCGGTTAGCTGCAAGGCGCCTGAGCGAAGTACTAGCCATAGTTAATGCGAGCGAAAGCAACACAGCAGATGACCGTTTATTGGCTCGCCCGAAGGGAGCTTCGCAAATCGCCCAATACTGCGTTACAGCCACTTGAAATATACCCCATATTCCTGCGTGTCTGCGCCTTGTCTTGAACAATTTGCGAAGCTCTGAGACCGACAATATACAGTTGACGCGACACTTGGCGCTAAAGGCCAGATAATCTAACCAAATAACTAAATAATATGAGAGAGCGATGGACTATAAAGATACGTTAAATCTGCCCGAGACCGATTTCCAGATGAAGGCCAAGCTCCCCGCGAGGGAGCCGGAGATGATTCTGGAGTGGGAGGCGAAAGGGCTCTACGCTAAGATCGTTGAGGCGGGCAAAGGCAGGGAGCCCTATATCCTGCACGACGGGCCGCCTTATGCCAACGGTAATATCCACATCGGCCACGCGCTTAATAAGATACTAAAGGACATCGTCGTAAAGAGCAGGTTTATGATGGGCTTCGGTGTTGACTACGTTCCGGGATGGGACTGCCACGGGCTTCCCATCGAGTTGCAGGTGGAAAAAGAGCTCGGTGCCGACAAGGAGAGCGCAACCAAGGTCGAGATAAGGAAGAAGTGCAGGGAGTACGCAGCCAGGTACGTCGATATCCAGAAGGACGAGTTCAAGAGGCTCGGGGTTTTTGGCCGCTGGGACGAGCCCTATCTCACCATGGACTATGCCTACCAGGCCCGGATATTGAGGGAGTTCTCAAAGATCTTCCAGGCCGGGCTGGTATACAGGGGCAAAAAACCGGTCCACTGGTGTTCCTCATGCGTAACCGCGCTCGCCGAGGCCGAGGTGGAGTATGATGACAAGAGCTCCCCATCCGTCTACGTGGGCTTTGACCTCGACCCGGCTATCTTCAATGAGAAGGTTCCCGGCATTCTAAAGACCGGGAGCGTAGCGATACTCATATGGACGACCACGCCGTGGACCCTGCCGGCGAATCTGGCGATAGCGCTCCACCCTGATCTGGAGTACTCGCTCGTAAAGTTCGACAACACCTCTTATATAGTCGCAAGCGGCCTTGTGGAAAGCTTAAGCGAGAAGTTCGGCATAAAGGGCGAGGTCACAGGCAAGATGAAGCTCTCGGACCTGGATGGCATGAAGGCGCGCCATCCGTTCATAGAGAGGGATTCGATCATACTCGGCGCGGATTTCGTTACACTTGAGGCCGGCACCGGTTGCGTGCACATTGCCCCGGGCCACGGCCAGGACGATTACGAGATCGGGCTCAAGTACGGCCTCGACATCTATACGCCGGTCGACGACCACGGAAAGTTCACTAAAGAAGTCCCCGAGCTCGAAGGGCTCTTTGTCTTTAAGGCGAACGGCGCTATCATAGACACGCTGAACCTTCTGGGTAAGCTCGTCTTTCAAGAGGATGTGAGCCACTCATACCCGCATTGCTGGAGGTGCAAGAGGCCGATAATATTTCGCGCAACGGAGCAGTGGTTCATAAGCATGGATAACGAGCCTGCAAAATTGAGGCAGGGCGCGCTCAAGGCCATTAAAGAAGATGTCGAGTGGGTACCCGCGTGGGGCCGGGAGCGCATATACTCGATGATAGAGAAGAGGCCGGACTGGTGCATATCAAGGCAGAGGGCATGGGGCGTGCCCATCCCCGCGCTAAGGTGCAAGGGCTGCGTGACCTCTTTTATTGACGCCGGACTTTTAGAGAGGCTCGCCCTTCTATTTGAAGAGGAGGGGGCCGACGTCTGGTTCTCAAGGCCCCTTGAGGATCTGGTAGACGGTCTGGTCGATTGTCCAAAGTGTAATGGGAGCGAGTTTGACAGGGAAGAGGATATATTAGACGTCTGGTTCGATTCAGGCGTTAGCTTCTCGGCGGTCCTTGAGGCGCGCGACTATCTTTCCACCCCGGCCGACCTCTATCTGGAAGGGAGCGACCAGCACAGGGGGTGGTTCCACTCGGCGCTCCTTACTTCCATTGGGACGAGGGGCAAGCCCCCTTATAAGGCCGTACTTACACACGGCTTTGTCGTGGATGCAAAAGGAAAGAAGATGAGCAAGTCCTCAGGCAACGTCATAGCCCCTGGCGAGGTTATAGACAAATACGGCGCCGAGGTACTAAGGCTCTGGGTTGCGAGCGAAGACTACAGGGACGATCTCAGGATATCCCCCGAGATAATAAAGAGGCTCTCCGAGGCCTACAGGAGGATAAGGAACACCTTCCGTTATATACTCGGGAACCTCTCGGACTTTGATCCGGAAAGAGACGCAGTGGAGCTCTCCGGGCTTAAAGAGGTAGACAGGTTTACGCTCTCAAAGCTCTCAACGCTTATGGAAGAGGTCGAAGAGGCCTATAATAAATTCGAGTTCCACGCCATATACCATAAGGTGCATAATTTCTGCGCAGTGGATCTGAGCGCCTTTTATCTAGACGCCTTGAAGGACCGCCTCTATACGTCAAGGGCCGACTCAATTGAGCGCCGGGCCGCCCAGACGACCATATATTACGTACTAGACCATCTGGTTAGGTTGCTCGCGCCGATACTCGTATTCACCGCGGACGAGGCATGGAGTTTTATGCCCGCCTCTAAATCGGGTAAGCGCGCCGAGAGCGTGCATCTTGGTGAATTCCCTAAAGCGCATGACCAGTGGAAAGACCCGGAGCTCGAAGCCCGGTGGGCCGAAATACTCAAGATAAAGAACGAGCTCTCAAGGGCCCTGGAGCTTGCGCGTACGGATAAGGTCATCGGACATCCGCTTGACGCGAGGGTGGTGCTCCTGCCCGAGGGAGATATCAAAGAGCTTCTCTACGCAGAAGGTATGGAAGAGATACTAAGAGAGATACTTGTAGTCTCAACGGTGGTTGTGAAAGACGACATAGAGGAGGGCGAGGGGGTCGATGTCTTTTTTGCCGGAGACGAGGTCCCGGAGCTAAAGGTCGTTGTTAGTAAAGCCATGGGAGAGAAATGCGAGAGGTGCTGGCATTATGACGTTAGCGTAGGCAGCGACACCTCGGCGCCCACCATATGCGATAGATGCAGCGAAGCCCTGAAATAAAGAAGAGAATCCTCATAGCCGTTCTCTTGAGCGCGGTCATTGCGCTCGACCAGGCCAGCAAGGCGGTCCTGACGAAACTTGTAGAGCCTTTGGGGAGCGTGGAGGTCGTGCCGGGGATCTTTAATATCGTCAATGTCTCCAATCCGGGAGCCGCCTTTGGGATATTCAAGGGTCATGGCTCGCTTGCGCTTATCCTTATAGCGATAGCCGCGCTTATCCTCATAGCCTACCTGCTTTATATCTCAACAGACAGGGCTACCGTCTTTGCTCTATCTCTTATAGCCGGGGGCGCGTTCGGTAACCTTATCGACAGGATACGGCTCGCCGAGGTGGTGGACTTTCTGGACTTCTATATCGGCCCGTATCACTGGCCGGCCTTCAATGTCGCCGATATAGCCATTACCTGTGGGGTTATTATCTATCTTGTGACGATATATAGAGGTGGCGACAGGACTGCGGGCGAGGGTGGATGATCAGGCGCTCGGGAACGCGTCCCTGATATGGTGGTCGAGGAAGTCCTTCATGTCGGCCTGCTCGCTTTCACTGAGGTCTTTTAGCTTAAGGCCGACCTCGGTAAAGAGGTTCTTTAGCTCTCTCATCCTTCTGTAGCGCATGACGACCCCATTCAGGTTCATCTCCTTATCAACGCCGGGAAGGGTAAATTTTACCGATATCTCCGTGCCGGGCTCGTGCCTGATCCTTGAGTTCCAGAAGAGTCCCTCTTCGCTCAGGTTGAGTATGCGGCTCTCCTCGCTCCTGTTTCCATAGGTGAAGACGGCGGGGATGGAGATCGATATCCTGGGGTTGCCCCTCAGGTGGACCGGGCTGAAGAGTATCTGGTCGATCTGGTAGGAGAGCTGGTCGTGGGTATGGTTCTTGAGCATAAAACCGGCCACGCCGTTTTGCTTGAGCTCCTCCAGCTTCGTGTCGCTGATATTCTCCTTGCAGAGTACAAGGATCGGGAACTTGTCCCTTAAACCGTTATTGTTGATCCATTCGAGTATCGAGAAGCTGTCATCAGGGGGCAGGTAGTAGTTCATGACCAGGAAGTCGATATTGTCCGCGGAGCTTTCGAGAAGCTTTATGACCTCCGGCCCGTCCGAGGCCACCTTGGTCTTGTGCCCCCTTTGGATAAGGGCCTCGCAGAGCCTTACCTTGAAGAAGTCGTCGCTATCCGCGACCAGTATGCTCTTTGGCGCCCCCGGGCTCATCTATTCCGCCTTCTTCTGTTCGGTCTCTTCATCATCCTTCTTTGGAAGCTTCCATGTGGCAAAGTCGCATTTGGGGTAGTTCGAACAGCCGAAGAAGGTGCGTCCTTTTTTGGTGCGTCTCTCCACCAGCATACCGTCGCAACCATCGTTTGAGCATTTAATGCCCATAGAGTACGGTTTCGTTGTCTTACATTCGGGGTAATTCGAACAGGCGAGAAATCTGCCGAAACGCCCGCTCTTCTTGATCATCGGATTGCCGCAGTTGGGGCAATCGCCCATGCTCTCCTCGACCCGCTCTACGATGACTATGGTGCCGTCCTCTTTTGTCTCGAAGTCGGCCGTGTTCTTACACTCAGGGTAACCCGGGCAGGCGATGAACTTGCCGTTACGCCCCCATTTGATTACCATGAGCTTACCGCACTTCTCACACTTTATATCGGTCTGGACCTCTTCGGTCTTTACATTGCGCATGCCGGTCTTCGCCTTATCAAGGCTCTTTTTGAACGGTCCGTAGAACTCCTTCATCGTCCCGGTCCACTCTTGCTTTCCTTCGGCGATCTGATCGAGCTCCTCTTCCATACGCGCCGTGAATTCCACGTTGAATATCTCCGGGAAGCTTTCAATAAGCAGGTCCGAGACGACGAACCCGAGCTCCGTGGCGTAAAACTGGCGCTCTTTCATCTCGGCGTATTCCCTGTCGCGTATGGTGGAGAGAGTGGCCGCGTATGTCGATGGACGGCCGATGCCGTTCTCTTCAAGCTCTTTAACGAGTGTAGCCTCGGTAAACCTCGGCGGCGGCATGGTGAAGTGCTGCTTCTCTTCGAGCTTCGAAAGGTTTAGTACGTCGCCTTCCTTGAGTTCCGGCAACAGGCCTTCCTTCTCGCTCTCGTTGCCGATGTCCTGACCCTCTGTGTATACGATGGTGTGTCCCGGGAACTTCATCACGCTCCCTGTCGCATTAAAGAGGTAGCTTAAAGCGTTTATATCGGCCTTAGTTTGGTCAAGGAGCGCGGGCATCATCTGGGAGGCGATCAACCTGTTCCAGATAAGCTGGTAGAGCCGGAACTGGTCGCGGTTCAGATACGACTTTATGCTATCCGGCGGAAATCTGAAATAGGTCGGCCTGATGGCCTCGTGCGCGTCCTGAGCGCCCTTTTTACTCTTGTATATGTTGGGCTTTGCGGGGAGGAACTCTGCGCCGTATTTCTCCTTTATAAAGTGCCTCGCGTCATCGAGCGCGTCCTGGGCTATCCTCGTCGAGTCGGTCCTCATGTAGGTGATGAGCCCCACGGGCCCTTCACTGCCGATCTCAATGCCCTCGTAGAGCTGTTGGGCCACCATCATGGTCTTCTTGGCGGTAAATGAGAGCTTTCTCGAGGCCTCCTGCTGGAGCCTGCTCGTTATAAAGGGGGGGAGCGGGTTCCTCTTGCGCTCCTTCTTCACCACCTTCCCGACCGTATAGGCCGCGCCTTTAAGTTCAGTGGTTATAGCCTTTGACTCTTCTTGCGTTTTTATCTCAAGCTTCTTTGTGTCTTTCTTTGCCAGCTTTGCCGTCAATTCCGGATCTTTAAAGAGCGCCGTAATAGACCAGTACTCCTTCGGGTTAAAGGCGCTGATGGCCCTCTCTCTTTCGCAGACGAGCCGGACGGCAACGCTTTGTACCCTGCCGGCGCTTAGCCCGCGCCGTACCTTGTCCCAGAGGATGGGGCTTACCTGGTAGCCGACCAGGCGGTCGAGGACCCGTCTGGCCTGTTGGGCGTCGATCTTGTTCTTGTCGAGGGTCGTGGTATGCTTCATGGCCTCGAGGATCGCCTTCTTGGTGATCTCGTTGAAGAGCACCCTGCGTATTTTCTTCCCGGGCTTGTCCACCTCCTCGGCTATGTGCCATGCTATGGCCTCGCCCTCCCTATCCGGGTCGCTTGCCAGATAGATCTTGTCGGCGCTCTTTCCGGCCTTCTTTAATTCGCTTATTGTTTTCTTCTTCTCTTTTATTACTTCGTATTGAGGGGTGAAATTATTCTCCACGTCCACCCCGAGCTTGCTCTTGGGCAGGTCCTTTATATGTCCGACCGAGCTCATCACCTTAAACTCCTTGCCCAGCAACTTGTTTATCGTCTTTGCCTTGGCAGGGGATTCTACAATTACGAGCGACTTTCCCATCTATTAAGTTCTTCCTTTCCGGTCTGTTGTCGTCTTTTAAAGTCAAGGCCCCAAGAGGAGGCGGGCCGGCTTACCTGCAATATTTAGTAGCAGACATCAAGTTCTTCTATATAGTATGTTCCTACCCTTTAATCAAGAAACATTTTCCAGGCCTTTGTTCTATATAGCCTTTAAGCTCCATATCAAGGAGCAGGGAGGCGGCTACCTGGGTGGGCAGCCCGGTTTTGGAGGTTA
Source organism: uncultured bacterium (assembly GCA_965372515.1). Classification (GTDB taxonomy): domain Bacteria; phylum Desulfobacterota; class GWC2-55-46; order GWC2-55-46; family JAJCZF01; genus CBDVCO01. Next base: position 8,721 of record CBDVCO010000044.1, read on the forward strand.
TCAGGTCTATGTGGACAGGCTCGTCCGAAGTAAGCTCTTTGATTATTTTTTTTACATGCCCCTCGCTCTCGCCAAAGTCGCTTCTTAGCCTTTCGATAAGCTCTTCGGCCTCGGGGCTCTCTAGCGCGTCTTCCAGGGTCTCTTTGATGGAGAGCCTCTGTAGGCCTAGTCCTTCGAGTATGTCGCCCGCGCCCTCTGTAAGTGCCGCCCCGTCCTTTATGAGCTTGTTGGTCCCGGTACTCTTAAGCGAGTTGATCTTGCCGGGAACGGAGAAGACCTCCCTGCCGGATTCAAGCGCGAGCCTCGCGGTCATCATGGCCCCGCTCTTTATCGGGGCTTCGACGACGAGAACGCCAAGGGACAAGCCGCTTATTATCCTGTTCCTGAGCGGAAAATTCTTAGGTAAAGGCGGGCTCTTGGGCGGGAACTCGGTTATGATAAGCCCGCTCTCTTTGATCTCGTCATATAGAGTTCTATTTTCAGGCGGATAGACGACGTCGATGCCTGTGCCAAGTATTGCTATGGTCCGGCCATTAGCGCTAAGCGCCCCCCTGTGGGCCGCGCTGTCGCATCCACGGGCCATGCCGCTGACAACCCCTACCCCCGCACCCGCCAGATCCTCAGCTATGCGTGTGGCACTCCTTAAACCGTAGTGAGAGGGGTTTCTGGTGCCTACGATCGCAACGGTGGCAATACTGGATATTTCGGCCTCATCCATGGCGCCGAGGGCATAGAAGAGGAGCGGCGGGTCGAATGTGGAGGTGAGCAGCTTCGGGTAGGAGGGGTCGAGTATCGTCACGAGCCTTGCACCGAGCTTTTCAAGCTCGTCTAGTTCCCTGTCGATGGCCTCCCAGTCAATCGGCCCCTTAAGGGCCTTTTTAAGCCGGGGGTCTATTCCTTCAAGCTTTGCGTGCTCCTCCTCGAAGAGTTTACGAGGCTCTCCGAACTCCTTTAGGGCGAGGCGAATGGACTCCTTCTTTATCCTTTTTAAGGCCTTAAGGGCAAGCCAGTATTTGAGCCTCTCTCTGTCCATATCTCTACATATACGCTATTGGCGCTTATATACAAGGATTATTTTATGAGGTTCGTGTTCTAAACGCATTTGACCCCTTTGTGAGAAGGGGTCAAATGAAGAGGCTTAAGTTTATAGAACCTTAAAGAGAAGGGCTACTTGAGGGGGCCCATTGTCCTTACCCGGTCTCCCTCGAGTATGGCGACGGTTGAGTTTATGACCGTGCAGATAGAGGTATTCTCCCTGACCTCGGTTACGACAACCACCCCTATATTCTGATGTGGAAGGTGCAGGAGCGAATACTTTTCGAGGGGGTCGATTATGGGTTCCCTTAGCCTGTAGACCTGGAGAATATTGCCCGCGACCAGGCCGTCGGCTTTGCCCCTATCTATAATGAGCGCGTTGGTCTCGGATATAATGGCTCTATCGTCCAGGCTTATTACAACGAATCCGTCTATCGTCGTTGTTGTTTCGACCAGCTCCAGCGTATCGACGAGCTCCTCATGCTCTTTAAGGTGCATCCCCGGCAATATCTCCTGGGAGACCTTCTCGATCTTTCCGATAGTAGCGTTCTTCTTCTTTGAGGCGCCCCCTGTCCTTCTGGTATCTGTGATGACCAGGCTCCCGACGTTTTCGGTGAGCCTGCCCATATGCTCTTTTGTGATCGGATGGAAGATCCTGTCCCCCAGGGTGAAGATGGTATAGCGATCCCCGACATTAACGGAGTTCGGGTCGTCAAAGGAGAGGAAGACATCGTCTCCCTCGCTCAAGAGGGTGTTGTTGGTCACGCCCCTGGCGATAGTGGCGTTTATATCGATATCCTCGTCTATGATCGCGCCCCTGAGCGAATTAAAGGGGGTCCTGTTTACAGCCACCTTCGGCGCGGGGGGCGGTTCTACAACCTCGATCACGGGGGGCGGGGCTACCTCCTCGGGCGGTATCCACTTTACAACAGGCGGTTCCCACTCCTCTTCTTCTTCTATGGGCCACGGCTCCACAGGGGGAGGGGTGACCTCAGCTCCGTCCCTTTCGACAAGCTCCATGCCGCCCGGGGTGATCTTTATGACATCTCCCGGATATATCAGGTGGGGATTGGGTATATATGGGTTCCAGCGCCATACGACAGGCCACCTGAAGGGGTCTTCAAGGAATGTTCCCGAGATATGCCACAGGGTGTCGCCCTTCTTGACCGTATAAAACTCCGCAGTCTGCGCGCCGGCCGTCAAAGGCGCTGTGAAAAGTACCGAGGCTAACAGTACGGCTATAAAGATATTGGAGAAGGATTTAAGACGCATGCCCTACCTCTCTTTCTTAACCTTATAATTCTTCCAGTCTATCCTGAGCCTTGCCGGCCGCTTCCGAGTTCGGGTATAAAGATATGACCTTTTCGAGTATCTTCTTTGCGTTCTCGGGTTTTTCCAGCTCTATGAATGAGAAACCCGCCTTGAGCAAGGCATCGGGGGTCTTATTTTCTTTGGGGTAGCGCTTGACCACCTCGGTAAATTTTTTGATAGCCTTCTTGTACTCCCTTGCCGAAAAGTATGTCTCTCCGCTCCAGTAAAGCGCGTTGTCCGCGAGGTTGTGTTTCGGATATTTCTCCAGGATTACAGCGAATATCTCTCTGGACCTTTCATACTCCGCGGCATAGTTGGCGTCAAGCCCGCGCTGGTAGAGCTCCTCTACGCTCCCGATCAAATCACTTCTGGAGGCGTGCTTCACAGAGCCTGACCCACCCTTGAGCGCAACCACGCCCGGCCTCGTTCCGGCCTCAATATCATCGTTTGGGAACTCTTCGTTTTCAGCGGTTGGCGTAGCCCTTGGCTTGATGGTGGTAAAGTCCTTGATATCTTTGGGTACTGAAGAGAATTTCTTGACCCTGTCGTCCCGCGCCTTTGAGTCGTCCTGGGCGACACGGCCAGGGGATAGCCTCACGATCTTGAGATCTTCGGGCGGCTTAATTTCAAAGGCAGAGTTCCGAAGCTCTTCTATATATTCGGCGTTGATCTCCATCTTCTTCTTGAGGAGCATGAGTTTCTTGTTCTGCTCTTCAAGCTTCTTGTTGGTATCCTCAAGCTCGGCGAGCTTCAATTTCGCCTTTTCCGAAGCCCCCTTGAGGTCGGTTATCTCGTAGTTGAGCTCGTCCATGGTGCGCTGGGATTCGACGGAACCGCCGCAACCGGAGATGGCGAGGGCAGCCAAGGATAGGACTATCCATTTAAATTTCATTTTTATAAGTTAATAATCTTTTGGCCATTTGTCAATAAGAATTTATTATCGGGGGGTTAGAGGGGAGAACTTTATGTGGTTTATAAGGGATTGCAGGGCGGGCTGTGCCCGCCCTGCAATAGCTAGTTCGTGGAATATATTAAGAGCAATAAAGAGCGAAAGGGTCGGATACCAGGTTGGATCAGGATGACAGAAGGTCGGCCCCGTATTTGTTTGCGCCGGTCGTTCCCTTTAGAAACGCCAGCTCTATTGCCGGCCATAAATTAACGATCGGGATAAAAGCGAGCAAGATAAACCATCCGGAACGCCCTCTGTCATGGCATCTTTTAACTGCAACTGCCAAACCAGGGTAGATAATCAACAATGAAAATATTATCGACAAGATACCTATGTATGTACCGCTGGTTGGTGCTATCTCACGTGTCGTCCCTAATACAGGATCGAGAATATTAAATATGATCGATAAAACTACTATTGGTATTATCCATTTAAGCCAATAGGTTGACCTCGGTATCCTCCCTTTAAATGAGAATAACAGGTTTGAAAAATTTATCTCCGGGGCGCTTGATGCCGCACCTTGTGGAGCTGCTGGCGCAAACACCGGCAGTCCATTGCCGCATTTTGAACAGGTTTCTGCGCTGTCATTATTTACAGTGTTGCACTTTTTGCAAACCATCCTGGCCTCCATTGGTTTAGATTAGATGATTCTTCTAGTCTTGTAGGGTGGATTGTGTCCAATAGGAATATTCGAATATGGCGTGTGATATATAACAGTATATATAAAAGAGTTCGTTTTGTCAAGAATTCTTGAGTTTATTATATGATTCGTTTTGTTTTTAAGAAAAGTCAGGGGTGTGGGTGAGGGGGGAAGAGAGTACTACAGGCAGAGACAAAGATTAAAGGCTCTTACACATAAATGTGCGCTTTGGGGGCGGGGCCGGACTAGTCCTGTTTTATACCACTTTGCGGAAAGATAAAGCTTAAAGGCTCTTGCAGATGAATCTGCGCTTTTGGCGTGTGGAAGGGTTACATCGGCCCATCCTCGCCTCCCGTCTGCCCCGCGCTACGCACTCTGTGCTTTTGCCCTCTCTGGTGTATCTCGTGCCTACAAAGGAGGGCACAAGATAAATATTTTATCCGCGCAAAAGCGCCCGCCTCCCGTCCGGCCCGCCTGTTCAGGCCGTGTAGACCCCCACACGCCGGGATTGTCTGGAATATGTACGGTGGGCTTTGCCCACCGACTATTTAAGTAAAAAAATCTTAAGACTTACGCCCCGTCCTTTTAAGCCGCCTACACCCCCACACCTTAATCTACTCGCAATCGCCTCTCTTCTTTGAGTTATTGTAATTTCTGCAAACCTCAAAAGCACAGGCACTTTTTAAGTCAGAACAACCTCTCTGTTTATCATTAAGCTTATTAATATACAAAAGCCCTCGATTGTTGTAGGCAGGACCATACTTCGGGTACAGCTCTATGGCCTTGCTGTAGTCCTCAGTAGCCTTGTCATACTGTTCTTTGCTACTGTATGCAATCCCCCGGTTGTAGTAGGCACTAGCATGCTTTGGATTAATATCCAGGGCCTTGTTGAAGTCCTGAATAGCTTTATCATATTGCTCTTTGTCAATGTACGCAAGCCCTCGGTTGTTGTGGGGATAGACATCTTTCGGGTTTATCTCTATGGCCTTGCTGTAGTCCTGGATGGCTTTGTCATGCTCTCCTATGCTATTGTATACAAGCCCGCGGTTATTGTAGGCACGAACATGCTTCGGGTCCAACTCTATGGCTTTTGTATACTCGGATATAGATTCAGTATGCATCCCTTTTTTAGAGTATTCACTACCCTTGTTGTAGTGTTTTCTGGCGACGCCCGCTGTAGGGGAGACGTTGGTAGCGCCGCATAGATTTTCACTCTTTGCTCTATCATAGTGCATACACGCCCCTAATTCACAGGCCTGTTTCCAGTCCGCGCAGGCCTTCGTTCTTTCATTCAAATGCGCAAAATATGTAATCCCACGGTTGATGTAGGTTCCTGCATACTTGGGGTCTATCTCTATGGCTCTATTATAATCGGAGATGGCGCGGTCATGTTTGCCGTTGTTGTCATAGACGCTTCCACGGTTGTTGTAGGCATCGACATGCTTGGGGTCTAGCTCTATGGTCTTTGTAAAGTCGGATATGGCTCGGTCGGGTTGGCCGTTGTTGTAATAAGCAATCCCCCGGCTGTTGTAGGCGTCGATATGCTTAGGGTCTAGCTCTATGGCCTGATTATAATCGGAGATGGCGCGGTCATGTTGGTCTTTATAGTTATAGGCCCGCCCCCGGTTGTAGTAGGCATAGGCATTCTCCGGCTCTATCTCTATGGCCTTTGTATACTCGGTAATACTCTCGTCAAACATGTCTCTATTGCCGAAGGCCGCGCCTTTGAAGATATATATGGCCGCTTCTTTATTGATCTTTAAGTCATTGGCGGCCTTAATAATTATTAATGAGTTTTTAGAACCGCTATCTCTCGGATTTATAATCACGGCCTTTTTAAATTCGTTGCTGGCCTCAATGAACCTACCCTCTGAAGCGTATTCAACGCCCTTGTCGTAGTGCTCCTCGGCGGTGCTCTCGCTATTCCCTTTACAGGAGACACCGGCAAGCAGAAAGAAAAAGATCAAAACCAGTAAACTGCTCTTTGCTAAGACCTTCATGACCACTATCCTCCTTTATTCGTTTGGCCCCTTAAGAAGCTCCGCTATCTTAACTCCAAGCTCCGTCTTTCCCTCGCCGCTCGTGGCGGAGAATACGAGCGGGTCTTCTACGGGCAGCGCCTTCTTGA
>CBDVCO010000045.1:0-14215 GCA_965372515.1 uncultured bacterium
CCTGCCCGGCCAGAAAGGTCAACACGCCGGTAGACGGGCTCATGGGATATGCCGCTATGAAGTCGCACCCCCCGGCTATGGCTCCAAGCCCCACGGCCTCGGCGCCGTTTAGCAGGATATCCCCCTTTGAAGAGGCACCCGCTGCCTTCTCTATCTTAAGGCTTATAGAGTCCTCGCCGGCTGCGTCCATTAGCCCAGCGCCAATGGCATACCCGCGCCTGAAGGCCTTGATATTCATTTCCGTGACCTTAGCCCCCTTATCCTCGAAAAAATCCGAAAGGCACGCTTCCGCGCCCCTGGCGTCAAGGTCCAAAAGGCTTGAAAGTACACCGAGGATCACCTGGTTCGAGTAGATCGTTTGCCCAATGTCTTTGGCTACATCTGTAAAGGGGATATCTATAAAGAGGCCGCACGCCTCTCTTAGCTCTTCAGTTACAAGGCGGGACTCGCCGAGGATAAGTGTCTGGCCGGTGATGCGTGGGCTTAGCCGCTCTATGGACTCTTTGCTAAGTGGTATGAGGAGGTCAATTCTCTCTACGGGGGCGCTTACCTTTTCAGGCGAGAACCTTATCTGGACCGAGTTGCTGCCGCCCCTAATCCGCGACATATACTCCTGTGTTGAAAAGATATTGTAACCGGCCGGAAGAGCAAGGCGTGTAAGAAGGCTCTCAAGGCTGCTTAGACCCTGACCTGCAGAGCCGCAGATGACAAGAGAGAGGTCAACGCTATCCTGGGGGAGTGAAAAACCCATAACAGGTTTTCCTTTTTTTTAGGAACAGTTGCTGGAAGTAATAATCTATTATAGCAGTAAAATGGGTTTTGAGAAATACTTTGGGCGTAAAGTAGTAAGGCCTCTAGGGGCTGCTTCTTTATTCTATCATCTCCACTTTGTTGCCGCCGTCTCCCTTGGCCCTATAGAGCGCGTCATCGAGCCTCTTTAATAGAGTCTCTTTTGTATCGTCCTCTTCTCTGTACTGGGCCGCTCCGAAGCTTGCCGTCACCTTCCCGGCCTTTTTAAAATCAAAGCCTTCGATAGCGACCCTTAGCCTCTCGCAGAGTATTACCGCACCCTCTATGGCTGTCTCCACGGGGACTATTATGAACTCGTCCCCGCCCCACCTTATGAGGTGGTTGATCTTCCTCGTATGCGCCCTCGCAATACCTGCAAATTCCTTTAAGACCTCATCTCCGGCAGCGTGGCCATAGGTGTCGTTCACACTCTTAAAATCATCTATATCGAACATCACTATGGAAAGGGAGTGCTTGAACCTCTTGGCCCTCTCGATCTCCACCTCTATTAAATCTTCAAACTTCGCCCTGTTATAGGCCTTGGTAAGGCTATCTGTCGTAGCGAGCCCTTTTAGTTCCGCCCTCATACGCTCCAGCTCAATTATATGCCTTCGCGCATAGAGGCTCATGCCGACGATCAGGCCCATTATCACAAGACGCATCCATGCTTCCCTCAGGTCCGGCGTGAGCAGGAGGTCTTTGATGTCGCCCCCCTTGAAGATAAAGGCGTCTACAAACGCGTCAAAGAACCAGAAGATTATGGCGATAATAATGCCTAAGAGGAGTACTTTTCTGGCGGAATTTCCCATCTCGGTCTCTACACCTTTTCTATAGATGATATTAAGGCCCCTTATACGCTTATCGACAGGGGCATGGGTGGAGTAAATTTTTAGTATTGTACTTCCTATCCTAACGCGGAGTCAAGACAAAGGTCACGTTGCCGTTAAATCGCTCCGCCCCAAAAAAACGCCCTGACTGCGAAGACTTTTCCTGTTATTATAATCTTATAGTCAGGCTCATCAACAACTACCTTCCACCCGGATAAAAGGGGCTTGTCCCATGACCACCCGTACCAGAACAGAGGAGATAGCAAGGGAGCTCTTTGAGGACTTAAAGGGCGAGGTGCCCGGTTTCTTTGAAAGCTCGCGCTGGAAAGGGCGCATTATGGACTGGGCCATGACCGATGAAGCGTTCAAGGTCCAGCTCTTTCGCTTTGTCGACGCGATCCCTTCACTAACGAGTGAAACTGAACTCCTGGAACTCTTCTCAGAGTACTTTTATTCCGAGAGCCCGCTCCTGCCAAAGGCGCTGAAGCGCTTCATACCGCACAAGGGTGTACCAGCCTATATCGCCGGAAAGCTCATCAAGGCTAACGTTACCTCCCTGGCAAAGCAATTTATCGCGGGAAGCACTCCCAGGGACGCGTTAAAAGAGATAAAGAGGATCAGGAAAGATGGGAGGGCCTTTAGCATAGACCTCCTTGGAGAGGCGGTACTGAGCGACAGGGAGGCCAAAGAGTTTGAAGCTCGCTACCTCGAGCTTATAGAGACGCTTAAGGGTTTTGTTCCAGGGCTTAAGCCGGACCCGCTTCTTGACGTTAACCACGAGGGAGCAATTCCAAAGGGCGACATATCGTTTAAGGTCTCGTCATTCTATTCGCGCCTCGACCCCGTAAGCCGGACCGACTCGATAGAGAATATAAAAATTCCGTTAAAGAAAATCATTGAAAGGGCCGGGGACGCTGGACTCGGAGTAACCTTTGATATGGAACACAAAAACCTTAAAGAGCTGACCTTCGATATATTCAAGAGCGTACTCGACGAAGTACGCGAATTCCGATTCCCGGCAATCGCCCTGCAGGCCTACTTAACTGATAGCGAAGAGGACCTGCGGGGCATCATCGAGTGGGCAAGGAAAGCGAAGAGAAAAATAGGGATAAGGCTCGTCAAGGGCGCTTACTGGGATTATGAACAGATCACAAATTCCCTTGAAGGTTGGCCCGTGCCCGTATTCTCAGACAAGGCCCAAACGGACCGTAATTTCGAAAAGCTCACCAGAATACTCCTTGAAAATATTGATATAATAAGGCCCGCCATAGCGAGCCATAATATACGAAGCATCGCCCACGCCATGGCCGTGGCTGAAGAGTACAAACTAAAGAAGAACGCGTTGGAGTTCCAGGCTCTCTTTGGCATGGCCGAGCCGATAAAAGAGGCAATAACAAGGATGGGCTTTCGGGTACGCGACTACGTGCCGATCGGCGAGTTCCTCCCGGGCATGGCCTATCTGGTGAGAAGGCTTCTGGAGAATACCTCCAACGAATCCTTTTTAAAACTCTCGTTCGTCGACAAGCTCGACTTCGACGAACTCATGGCAGAACCTGGAGAAGCACCCGAGGGAAAGACTAAAAAAAGTCCGGCAACAACAACCAGAGACGAGAAGACTAAGATGGAAGAAGTGAAGGAATTTACAAATACGCCGCTTATTGATTTTTCCGACGCGGCCTTGAGAGAGGGTTTCGCCTCTGGCGTTAAGGAGGCGAAGGAGCGGCTCTCTACCCCTGAAAATATTCCGCTTGTCATTGGAGCGGGAGGCGATGAGATATTTACAGGAGAGAGCTTCCCCTCAATCGACCCTTCTAAGCCGGAAAGGACCGTGGCAATGGTATCTGCCGCCACGGCGCATGATGTCGAGAGGGCGGTTAAGAACGGAGAGTCCGCCTTCAAGGAATGGTCGCGGGTAGCTCCTGAGAAGAGGGCAGAGTACCTCATAAGCGCCGCAGATTGGATCAGCGAGAGGAGGGTCGAGATAGCCGCCACACAGATCTTTGAAGTTGGAAAGTCCTGGCGCGAGGCAGATGCCGACGTCGCCGAGGCCATTGACTTCCTTCGCTTCTACGCCCTGGAGATGATGCACTTGGGCAAGCCTAAAAGGCTCGGCACGCTGCCCGGTGAGCTAAACCAGACGCATTACATACCTCGCGGGGTAGTAGCCGTGATCTCACCGTGGAACTTTCCGCTCGCCATCGCTATGGGCATGACCTCGGCCGCGCTCGTTACGGGGAATACGGCTATACTTAAGCCGTCTAGTCTATCGCCGCTGACGGCATTCTATATCCATAGGGCCTTTCATGATGCCGGCCTCCCGGACGGCGTGCTCCAGTTCCTCCCGGGCTCCGGCGTAAACGTTGGGGCGGGGCTTGTAAGTAATCCGGGCATAGATGCCATAGCCTTTACCGGCTCAATGGATGTAGGCCTAGATATTATAAAGACCGCCGGGGTGACAACTCCGGGGCAGAGGAATGTAAAGAAGGTCATAGCCGAGATGGGCGGAAAGAACGCTATCATAGTGGACGCGAGCGCGGACCTCGATGAGGCGATCAAAGGGATCGTCAGTTCATTTATCGGCTTTCAGGGCCAGAAATGCTCGGCATGCTCAAGGGTTATAGTGGTAGGTGGAGTAAAGGACGATCTCGTCTCGCGCCTGACTGAGACCGTAGCGAGCCTAAAGGCAGGTCCCCCTGAGGACCCGGCCAATATAATAGGCCCGGTCATAGACCGTGCGGCTCAAGAGAAGATAAACGGCTATATAGAGATCGGCAGGAAAGAGGCTACGCTCCATTACAGGTACGATAAGATTCCGGACTCCGGCTTCTTCGTTGGGCCCGCTATCTTTACCAATGTCTCGCCGGATGCTAGGATCGCTCAAGAGGAGATATTCGGACCTGTGCTCTCTATTATAGAGGCCGCTGACATAGACGAAGCGATTACGATCGCCAACGAAACACGCTATGCGCTAACGGGCGGGATATATTCAAGGAGTCCGAATAGTATCGAGAAGGTAAGAGAGAGGCTAATGGTCGGCAACCTCTATATCAACCGTAAAATTACCGGGGCACTCGTCCAGCGCCAGCCCTTCGGGGGCTTTAAGATGTCCGGGCTCGGCTCCAAGGCCGGCGGTACCGACTACCTACTAAACTTCCTCTTTCCAAGATCTGTTAGCGAGAATACTCTAAGAAGGGGCTTTGCGCCAAAGGAGTAACTTCTTTAAGGGGGTGTGGTGGTGGTGGAATATGCCCCCGCCTCAATCGAGCTTCAAGACAAGGCACTTGGCGCTCCCGCCCGCCTTTATAAATTCGCTCAGATCGAGCTCATGGAGAGTAAAACCCAGAGCAGAAAGTTCTTCACGAAGGGGCGCGCTGCAACTGTTCATTACAATATCAGCGCCTTGTACAACCGCGTTTGCGCAAAAATGTCTCGCGTCGTCATCTCCAAGGGCTATGAGGTTCTCGACAAGACCGGAGAGCGCCTTTATGCCGTAAGAGTCAAAGGCCCCCGGATAGTAGATGGCCGTATTTTCATTCAAGGGACAAAAACAGGTATCCAGATGATAGAACTCCTTTGAGGCAAGCTCGATTGAGACGACCTTTTGACCGAGCATCTCGCCTATCAGATTATGCGAGCCAATGTCCGAGCGAAAGCGGTAACCAGCCACAAGCGTTCCGGCGGCTTCGCAATGGGAAGAGGGAACAGACGGGGGAAGAAGCCTGAGTATGTCGCCCTCGCCCTCGAAGAGAGCCTCCTCGGGAAGTCTTAGGACCTCGAAACCGCGCGTTGCGGCCCAGGCCGCGAAGTGCTCGGCTTCACCCCGGCGTTCTTCATAACGAAAATTACTAAGTATAAATTTATTTTCACTTACTAGTCCCCCGTTTGCCGTAAAGACCATATCCGGGAGCCCCTCTACGGGGTCGATCAGCTCCACCGCGATGCCGATCCCAATAAGCGTCTTATAGAGCGTCTCCCACTGGGTATTGGCGAGTTCCTCGTCGGGCTTCTCCCTTACATGCATCCAGGGGTTGATCTCATAGTCGACCGTATAGTACTTGGGGCGGCACATGAGCAGCCGGGTCATTATAGCCTTGCGCATAGTTCTCTAAGGAATGTCCCCGCGTCCAGCACGAGCCCTCTCGCCTGAAGGGTGCCGCGGTCCAAGAGCTTTGTGATCGTCGCGTGGTTTATATCAACGCATACCGTCTGGACGCTAGCGGGAAGCAGGTTGCCTACGGCAATGGAGTGGAGCATGGTGGAGATCATGATCGCGAACTTTACGCCCTTTAGTTTTTCGCGCATCATGGTTTGCGCCTCAAGCACGTCGGTTATTACCTCGGGCAGGGGTCCGTCGTCCCGTATGGAGCCAGCGAGGAGAAAATCGACATTCTTCTTTACGCATGTATACATGACACCGTCTTTTATTATCCCCTTATCGACCGCCTCTCTTATCGAGCCCGCGCCCCTTATTGTATTGATTGCCCTGAGATGATGGTTATGGCCTTCAAAGACATTTACGCCCTCGCTCAGGGATACGCCGAGAGAGGTACCGTAGATCGAGGCCTCTATGTCGTGCGCGGCAAGCGCATTGCCCGCGAAGAGGATGTCAACGTAGCCCTTTTCAATGAGGCAGGAGAGGGCGTCCCTCGCGCCCGTGTGCACGATTGCCGGGCCGCAGACAAAGAGTATCTTACCGCCGTCGGACTCCCTTAATTTCTTGATCTCGTCGGCTACCCCGCTAATAAGCGTGATCATGGGTTTCTCTGACGACACCCCGCTCGTCATAAACTCAAATCTCCCGCTCCCCGCCTTTCTGTCGGGCACTCTTACCCTGACACCATCTGAGCCCACAACAACGCTCTCGCCTTTTTTTACGTCCTTCATCTTTATTGCGCGGGCCACGGGGTTCTTCGTTTCGGCCTTCTCTACAAGGATAGCGCTATCCATCGAGATATCCTCAACAACTATCCACTTGCCATTTGAAAATATCTCGGTCTCAAGATTTGTGGTGCAGTAAAATCCGTCCGGGAAGACGCCGTCCTTTGGACTCTCTTTAAGGAGAACCTCTTTATTCTCGACCGGCATCGCGCCGAGCTCCGAGAGACGGACGAGAATATTATCGAGCACACTCTTTTGGGGGGCCTCGACCGTTATCCTCGCATAGCTCGGGTCGTCCTTTGTCTTGCCGATGGATATCTCTTCGGAGACGTAGTTGCCGCCGCGCGCGATTATCTCGTCAAAGAGCTTTGAGAGCGTAAGCGAATCTATTATATGGCCGCGTAGCTCTATAACTTCGCGGCATGAGTTTTTTTCAGGCCTATTCATGGCACCCCTCTATATATCTAAGATACCATACAATAGTACCATTGGACATAGCAAGACTGGAACGTTTCAAATGGCGGAGTTCGAGATTGGGAAGTCTTCGATCGTTGCCTTGACCTCCTCCTTGCTAAAGCACTCCTTCGCAGAACCGGCAGGAATAACCTTACATTTTTTTATCGAGGCTAAACCCTTTGTCTGGCCTGCTATTTGGCTTATAATGAGAATAGATGAAGCGCTCTTATCTAAGCTCATACCTGGCCATCTACCTCGTCTCCACGGCCACGCTCGCCTACGAGATAGGGCTGACAAGGATCTTTTCTCTGGCCCAGGGCTACCACTTCGCCTTCATGGTGATAAGCATCGCGCTTATGGGCATCGGCGCGGGCGGCACCCTGCTCGTCTACATAAAACCGAAAACCGAAGGTGACTTGAGGCGCTCTCTTTCCATCTTCTCGGCGCTCTTCTCCATATCAGTAGTACTCTCGTATATCACCTCGAACCAACTTCTCTTCGACCCAATAAAGGCGGGCTGGAGCAGGATCGAATTCTCGAAGATATTCGTCCAGTACCTGATACTCTCGATCCCCTTCGTCTTCTCCGGCATGACGATAGCCGCGGCAATGAGGGCCATGAGCGAGAGGGTGCATAGAATTTACTTTTCCGATATGGCGGGCGCGGCCACGGGCTGCCTCTTAATCCTCATCATACTTACAAGGAGCGGGGGGGAGGGCGTGGTAGTGGTCTCTGCAACACTCACGCTCCTGGCCTCTCTCCTCTTTAGCGTTCCCGCGCCAAAGAAGTCTGTAGGTCAGTGTATCTTGCTGTTAGCCGCGCTCGCGGCAGTGGTCTTCGCTCTGGCGGGACCCGAAGGTCTCGTCCGGGTCAGGGTATCGCCCTACAGGGACCTGCCCGCGGCCCTTAACTTCCCCGGCGCCAAATTGCTTAAGACCCTGAACTCCCCATCCGGCAGGCTCGATATAGTAGAGGGCCCGGCCGTCAGGGCGGCGCCGGGCATAAGCCTCAACTACCGTAGGCCGCTCCCGCCCCAGAGGGGGTTTACCATAAACGGCGGGGGGCTTCAGACCGTTACCTCGCCTGAGGGGGAGCTCTCATTCCTGGCCCACCTCCCATCGTCCCTTGCCTACCGCCTAAAGAGAGAGCCCGAGGTCTTTGTCATAGACCCGGGCGGGGGCATGGAGATACTCCAGGCCTTAGAGAACGGGGCTAAATCCATATCTGGCTCCGAGACCAGTAGCGTCGTCAGCGAGGCCATGCTGGGTCCCCTCTACGCCTTTTCAGGGAAACTCTACGACGAGGCCGAAATAAGCCCGGGCTACGCCAGAGTGGTGCTAGGTACCCTTGACAAGGAATTCGATATCATAACGCTCCCGCTCACAAGTACCTTCGGCGCGTCCTCCTCGGGCATCAGGGGGCTTCAGGAGGACTACGGCCTTACCGTAGAGGCCTTTAAAGTGTACCTCGGTCATTTGAAGCCCGGGGGGTTTGTTTCCGTAAGCTCATACCTCTTGCCGCCGCCAAGGGGGGAGCTTAAGCTGCTGGCGACCGTTGTTGAGGCTATCGATCAAATAGGGCAAATAGGGCAGACAGGGCAAACGGATATTGTAAGCCCTGAGGAGAGTATCATGGCCATAAGGAGCTGGGGGGTGATGACCCTGGTGGTCAAGAACGGGCCGATAGACAGAGGCGATATAGAGACGCTAAAGGATTTTACTGACAACGAAGGCTTCGACATTATCTGGTACCCCGGCATGGAAGAGAATGAAGCCAACAAAAGAAACCGCTTCCCCGAGGCGACCTATTTTCACTTTTTCAGAGAAATACTGGACCCCGAAACTAGAGATGCCTTTATCGATGACTATCTCTTCGATATAAGGGCCACGATTGACGAGAGGCCGTTTTTCTCTCAGAGCTTCAAGATGACCCGGATGCGCGACACCTATGAGAGCGTCGGCAGGAAGTGGGGCATACTCATAGAGGGGGGGTATCTCCTCCCGTGGATCTTCGTGCAGGCCGCTCTGGCAAGCGCCCTGCTCATAGTTATACCGCTCATCTGGATAAAGAGGCAAAAGAGGCCAGCCGGGACCCTTCTTTACGTAAGCGCGTACTTTTCGGCCATAGGCGCTGGCTTCATGTTCCTTGAGATCGCGCTTATCCAAAAACTCATGCCCGTGCTCGGCGACCCTGTATATGCGGTATCGGTCGTGCTCTTTACGATCCTCTTGAGCACCGGAGCGGGCAGCTATCTTTCGGGGCGCTTAAAAATATTCAAGGGGCGTCCCGCATGGGGCGTGCTCATGGTCGTGCCGGTTATTATCTTCTACCTCCTGATACTCGATCCGATATCCGGGGCCATAGCGGGGTTATCGATCGTGCCAAAATACGTCCTTATTGCCGTAATATTTTCCCCGCTCGGGGCCGCAATGGGTATACCGTTTCCAACGGGGATCTCCATACTCGGTGAAAAGATGCCGGAGATAATACCATGGGCGTGGTGCGTAAACGGGACGCTCTCCGTCGTGAGCTCGGTGCTCGTCATGATTGTGGCCGTCTATCTGGGCTTTAAAGCGGCGATCATCATCTCCGCATGCCTCTATCTCGCTTCTTGGCTGGCTTTAAGAAGGCTCAAGGCGCTTGCCGGGTAGCTCATTTACGCTTGAGCATCCTCCCGGTCATGGGGACGAAGACCACGCCCGAGATATGTTCCACATCTGTCTTATTACCTCTCTTTGTAACGAGCGTAAGGGTCTGATAAAACCTGGTGCTCCCGACCGGGATTATGAGCCTCCCGCCGTCCTTTAGCTGATCGAGGAGCGGGGGCGGCACGTGGTTTGCCGCAGCCGTTACGATTATGGCGTCGAAAGGGCCCTCCTCGGGCCAGCCGAAGTAGCCGTCACCGTACCTCACCTTTACATTTGTGTAGCCCTGGTCCGCTAGCCTCTCTCTCGCCGACTCCGCGAGCTTCTTTATTATCTCGATTGTGCGGACCTCCACTCCGATCTGTGCGAGTACGGCCGCCTGGTAGCCGGAGCCCGTGCCAATCTCGAGCACCTTTTCAGTACCATCGAGCGCTAGTTTTTCGGTCATGAGAGCGACGATGTAGGGCTGCGAGATGGTCTGCCCCTCGCCAATGGGCAGCGCGTGGTCCGAGTAGCTCGCCGCCCTCCCATAGGGCGGCACGAAGAGGTGCCTCTTTACGCTTCTCATCGCGTTAAGTGTCGAGGTGTCGGTGATGCCCCGGCCCTTAAGATCGCGGCTGACCATCCTCATGCGTTGAGCGTAATAGGGGTCGGCATCGTCCCCGGCCAAGGCCGGTCTCGGGCCTGGTAGTACGCTGAGGAACGTGAAGGCCCAGAAGAGGGCAAGGCCCGCCAGAAATGGAGCGGAGGCTCTTTTAACAATGCACACTCTACATACCCTCCACCATGCTCTTTAGCCGCTCATTTGTGTTTAATGTTGTATCCTCAAGGACATTTTCATACAACTTCTTTAAAATACTACCTACCTCAGGGGACGGAGGTATCTTTCTTATATCCATTACTTCCTTTCCGTCAATGGCAAGGTCTTTTAGTCTGAAGACCTTCTCATTCGCGCTCATCTTCTCAAGCCTATTAAGTATTGCCGTGGCGTCGGCAAGCGTCTTCGGGTCTATACTACGCCCCTTTGCCAGCCTGTCGGCATACAAGAGCGTGCAAATGTCCTCCAGGTTTTCAACCCCAACAGAGGCAACGAACCTCCTGACAGACGAGTCCTTCATATCGTCAGAGTACTGGAACATGTGGTGCCTTACCAGGTTTAGAACAATAGCCGTTTCGTCTTTGCTGAATCTTAGTCTTTTCATGAGCTTTCCGGATATCTCCATTGAATCTATTTCATGTTTGTAAAAAGTAGCGTCGGGGCCGTAGTTTTCACAGGCCGGAACCTTTCCAAGGTCATGCAAGAGGGCCGACCAGCGAATAAGATATTTGTCCTTGGGCGCCGCGTCTATGGTAAGGAGCGTATGACGGTAAAGATCATACTCATGGTACTTGTTCTGCTCAAAGCCGAAGCAAGAGTCCAGGTCGGGCAGGATCATCTTTAATATCCCGCTCTTTCTCATGCCCTCGAACATTATCGACGGACTTTCGGCCTGCTTGAAGCACTTGTTTATCTCGTCCCTTATCCTTTCTACCGAGATAATCCCTAGCCAGTCCTCCCGGGCAGCGCGGGCAAGAGCCTCTCTGGTCGCCTCAGCAATCGCAAATTCCAGGGTCGCTTCAAACCTGTGGGCCCTTATCATCCTAAGGTAGTCCTCCCTGAACCGGTCGAACGGAAGACCAACCGCCCTTATGACCCTGCCCTTAATGTCCTCCATGCCGCCAAAGGGGTCTATATACCTTTTCAGTTTAGGGCAATATGCAATTGCGTTAATAGTAAAGTCGCGCCTAAGGAGATCTTCCTCCAAAGAGGTGCCGAACTCAACCGTAGAGCGCCTTCCATCCGTAGAGACATCCCTTCTAAACGTGGTAACCTCAATGTTCAGGCCGTTATAGACTATAGTGACGGTGCCGTGCTCAAGGCCCGTTGGTACGGCATAGATCTCTTCCTCTGGAAATATCTTCATTACATCCTCGGGCCTTGCAGAGGTGGTAATGTCGATATCAGCTATGGGCTTATTCATGACCATGTCACGCACGCATCCGCCCACAAAGAAGGATCTATGACCCTTTTTATCGAGAATTTCTATTATCTTTCGTGCCTTGTTAAGCATATCTTTCCTAACGGCTTGATTGAATTCCGGTCTCCCGCTTTACTTACCAAATCAGACGCTTAAAAACCTTTACGCAGACTAAACAGCTTACTGCTTATAATATTAATTATACAGGTTTTTTTAGAATTTTGTCACATAAGGAAAAAGGCTTATCTTTAGGGGTTACTTCGACTATAATAGAATTATCAGGGGCTGGGTAAGCGGATCGAATGGCGCGCCCTACTTGAGTTGACCCACAGAGGTCAAAAACGTCTTCAGGAGAACGCTAAACCCCATTTTTTTCAGAGGATTCTCAAGATGAATGATCCGGGCACCATGGAATCTAGAGACTGGTGGCTTCGAATAGTGGCTCTCCTGGGCTCTTCTCTTCTTCTGCTTGGTATCTACTTTGTTCTTTCGCCATTCCTTGCCCCCATTGCCTGGGGTGCGGTAATTGCTTCGGTGACATGGCCGCTCTATAGAAAGGTAAGGTCGCTCTTTAGGGGACGCGAGACCCTCTCGACCATAGTCATGCTCTCGGGGGTTATCATTCTGATGATCCTGCCCGTAACCTTTTTGGTCCTGGCTTCGGCGGATGAGGCAACCCGGGTATATACCCGGGCGAGACAATTTATAGAGCAAGGCTCCTTTATTGACATGGACTACCCATGGCTGACCGCCTGGATAGAGTGGTTTAGAGAGAAGACTCCTTTTGAGGAAATAGATATACGCAAACACCTGTTGGAGTGGGCCGGATTTGTGCCGGATATCCTGATCAAGACGGGACAGGATCTCGTCAGTAACATCTTCAAGGTATTCATCACCCTCTTTATTCTCTTTTTCATGTACAGGGATGGAGAACGGTCCTTTTTATTCTTCAAAAAGATTCTTCCCATTTCCGGAGCATACGGTGATAGGCTGATCTCACATGTAGAAAGGGTGGTAAAGGCCGTAGTATACGGGATCTTCTCTACGGCGATAGCCCAGGGAACTCTCGCGGGGGTCGGCTACTGGTTTCTGGGCTTTGAAGCCCCGATCCTCATGGGTATGATCTCGGCCGTTTTGGCGCTCCTTCCTTTCGGGACGGTCTTGCTCTGGCTACCGGCGGCCATCTGGCTCTTTGTTGAAGGAAGCCTCCTTAAAGGTATTATACTTCTTATCTGGGGGGCCGGTGTGGTGGGAACCATCGACAACCTCTTTCGCCCTATACTCGTAAGTTATACGGGAAAGATATCCGCCCTCCTTGTCTTTTTGGGGACTATCGGCGGCTTTATGGCCTTCGGCATGATCGGCCTCTTCATAGGACCGATCTTGCTCTCGCTTGGGCAGGTCCTCTTAAAAGAGTATGTAGGGGAAGAGGGCGCTGAAGCTAGAGTAGCTTAATCCAAATAGAGGAGAATAATTTGTCATATGGCAAAGATTCTGATAAAGGTTGAGACGTACTCGGGTTACAAGGCAGACGAAAGACCCACGTCCTTTGTCATACGCGACAGGGTATTAAAGGTAAAAGAGTGCCTCGACCAATGGTACGGAGAGGGGCACGCGTATTTCAAGGTAAGTGCCGACGACGGCTATACGTATATCATCAGACACGGCATGGATAACGATCAGTGGGAGCTGGTGAAGATGGAACAGGAGGAGTAGAGGATAAAAAAAATATTTGCCTTAAAAGGAAATTTATTTTATAAGTTCTAAAAATAAAAACAAGTTCGGAGGTATATTTTATGCAACTACCCTTACAGATCACATATCGTAATCTGGAGTCGTCAGAGCCAATAGAGACAGCGGTCCGGGAAGAGGCCGAAAAGCTTGATCAGATTTTCGGACGGATAATGCGTTGTAATGTCGTGGTGGAAGCAAGCCACAAGCATCATCATCAGGGAAACCTTTACCATGTGAGGATAAACCTGACCGTTCCGGGCAAGGAACTGGTGGTAAGCAGGGAACCGGATCAGCATCATGCGCATGAGGATCTATACGTTGCTATCCGCGATTCCTTCAAAGCGGCCGGCCGGCAGTTGGAAGCCTATGCCAGCCGAAAGCGCCAGGACGTGAAGACCCATGAAGTCCCCCCGCACGGCAGGATATCAAAGCTGTTCACAGACGAGGGATACGGGACGATCGAAAGCTCAAGCGGCATGGAGATCTACTTCCACAGAAACAGCGTTTTGAACGCGGATTTCGACAAGCTGGAGATCGGCACAGAAGTCAGGTTCACAGAGGAAGAGGGCGAAAAGGGGCCTCAGGCCAGCACCGTAAAGGTGGTAGGAAAACATCATCTTGTAGATTAAGGCGCTGGGTTGGAACCCCCTGTTACAAAATAGATAGAATTCAAAGAAAAAGGGACTCATAAAGAGTCCCTTTTATGGCCCCCGGTTCGGGATGGGCGTGCTTCCAGCCCGCCCCGGCAAGGAATGACGTTCAATATAGCTCGCCTTGTCGCTCCCTACGGTCGCGAGACGGCGAGCCCTCCGGTCGAACCCCCGACAAGGTGGTTAACAGAGAGATAATAACAAAACACGTAAGTGGC
>CBDVCO010000046.1:0-14150 GCA_965372515.1 uncultured bacterium
GGATAGCGCGCAGAAAGAGTTGCCAGTGCAGATAGACGCCGACTCCATACGTTTCGATCAGGACAACGGGATATACGTGGCCGAGGGCAACGTGGTGGCCAGCCAGGCCGGCGTAACTCTCATGGCCGATCGCATTGTAATAGATATGGAGAAGGGTCGCCTTGTAGCCACGGGAAACCTCAGGGGGTCGGATGAGGGCGGTAACGAATTATCCGGGGACTCTATCGAACTGGACCTTGACCTTCAAAGAGCTGTTGTTGTTAATGGCACGCTTTTTTTTAAAGAGAATAACATATTTATAAGGAGCGACGAGATACGAAAGACCGGGCCCCAGACTTACGAGGCCGGTTATACAACATTCACCTCCTGTGATTGCGATTATGAAGCGGGGGAGAAGCCGGCATGGAGTATATCCACCAGGTCGTCGAATGTTACCATAGGCAAATACTTTACCGGATGGCATTCCGTCTTTCGAGTTAAGAGCCTTCCTCTTATCTACCTGCCCTATGTAAGATTTCCGGTGAAGATGGAGAGGCAGAGCGGCTTTCTTATGCCGAGCCCCGGATACTCGGATGTACGGGGGGCCACGCTTGGCAACTATTTTTTCTGGGCCATCTCCCCTCACACCGATTCGACCCTGACGCTCGACCTGGATGTAAAGAGGGGCACAGGGGGCGGCCTTGAGTTCAGGCACTACAGCTCCCGCCTGAGCTATAGCGAACTTAAGCTCTATTATTACAGGGAAGAAGATATCGACAGGGTCAGGGGGTTCAGGGAAGACGTTGATAATCTTTCAAGGCCTTTGAGCGCGAGCGCCGACCGTTGGGAGTTGATCTTTTCTCATGACGAGACGCTTCCGTATACGCTTAAACTCAGGGCCGATGTAAATCTTGTCTCTGATGATGAATACCTCATAGATTTCGAGGATGATAAGGACAGGCGCTCGGTCGCGAGTCTGGAAAGTACTGTCTCGCTCACCAAGAATTGGGAACGCCACAGTCTGGTTATCGAATTCAGGAGATTCGATAACCTCCTTGATGAAAATGACAATGACGTATTGCAGAAGCTTCCGGAAATAACCTTTACGGCACTTCCGAGGAAGTTTTCAGCTGCCCCGCTTTATATCTCTTTCGATCTAAGTGCCGTGAACTACATAAGGAGGAACGGTGTTGAGGGGCAGAGGATCGACCTGGCGCCGAAGTTGAGCATGCCGCTCAGGCCGGGAGGGTATCTTGAGCTTACGCCGTCTATTACCCCCAGATATACAAGGTACAGGGTTATCGGTCTTACGGACATATCCTATCCGGATAGGGTAATATACGAGTTCAGGACTGATGTCGTAACCACCCTTGTTAAAGAGTTCGGCGCAAGCGAGGATAAAAAAGCTCCCGCTTCCATGAGACATAACATAAGGCCGCGCGTCTCTTACGTATATGTGCCTGATGTTGATCAGCAGGGAATACCGAGCTTCGATGAGATCGACGCGATAGCCGCTACGAATAAACTTGAGTACTCTATAAACACCACACTCAACTATAGGTATACGGAAGGCGGAAAAAAGAAGAGACGCGAGTACCTTTACTTTGACCTCGCTCATGCCTATGACATAAGGGAGGCGCAGAGGAGCCTCGTTGATGCCTTTGACAAGAGAGAGCCGTTCGACGACCTGAAGGGCGAGTTAAGGTTAAGCCCTGTGAGGTTTGTGAGTCTTGTCGCGCAAGGCGATTTTGACGTCTATGACCGGATACTTAACAGGTATGACGCAACTTTAAAACTTGCGGATAACAGGGGAGACAGTTTTTATCTGACCTATCGGTATGACAGGGGCCTTCAGACCCTCTATATGGAGGGGGGCGCAAAGCTCCACGTTCACAGAGCGCTGGACTTGAGTTTGAAGCAGAGGTACTCATTCGATGAAGAGAGGTCCCTGGAGACACGGGCCGATCTTGAATTCAGGCAACAGTGCTGGGGCGCGATCCTCACATATAAGAGGACCCCGGAAGAGGAGATGCTTCTCTTGAACTTTAGCCTTAAAGGCATCGGCGGACTTGCAGGCATTAGCGAGATGATGTAGAGAGAAAGCCGCTTAAGCTTTCTTTCAGCTCTTTAGTCGGTAGCCCCACCACATTTGAATAGCTCCCAACTATTTTTTCCACCATGAATGCGCCTTTGCCCTGAATAGCGTACGCCCCGGCTTTGTCCATCGGTTCAAGTGTGGCGACATACTCTTCGATCTCAATATCCGTAAGCTCCTTTATCGTCACCAGAGTCTCTACGGCCTTTAAAACCTCCCTGCCTGAATTTGTATCCAGCACGCAATAGGCGGTAATCACCGAATGGGTATGTCCGGACAGACAAGCCAGGATATCTTCTGCGTCCGCTATATCTCTGGGCTTACCGAATATCGCGCCGTCGAGGGCCACTACGGTATCCGCTCCTATGACGAGGCAGTCGCCGATCACCTCTGCCGCCTTGCGGGCCTTTGCTCGGGCAAGCCTCAAGGCGTGACCCTCAGGGGCCTCGTTTGGTAAGAGGCTCTCGTCAATCTCCGGGTGAAAGCAATCGAAGTCGACGATAAGCTCCTTTAAGAGCTCTTTTCTCCTTGGTGATTCACTTGCGAGAATTATATTCATTTATATATGAGTCCACTGTCAAGATAGTATGTGTAAGGAAGGCCGTTATTTTTCCAGCCGCCTTTTTCGCGGTGGCCGTCCTGGTCGAGAGAGCCCTCAAAGCTGTCGGTAATGAAAAACAGACCTGTAAATCCGGCCTTCAAAAGTTGCCAGGCGGCTGTCTCCGCCCTGTGGCCGCTCCGGCAGATGATCAGCAAGGTGTTCTCTTTTGAGAACCTTTCCTCTACATCGGCGACGAAATTTTCATTTGGACGCCACTGGTCGTAGAAGATAAGGGGGATATTCGGAACTCCGTTCGGCAGGTCCGGGTGGCCGACAAACTCGTACTCGGCGCGAGTTCGGACATCTATGATAAATGTGTTCGAAGGGCTGGCCATGACCATATTGTAGGCCTGGTTCGAGTCGATGGCTTTGGGCCCGCTTGTTGTTTCTATCGGTTTTGTCATGGTTTGCCGGCGGGCTAAAGACTTAAAAACATTCACTTTAAATCCAACTCTCCGCACTCATTTCCTATGCGCAGAGTATAGCACAACCTGGTGGAGAGGACAAGCAGGTCACTCTCTTTTGAGAGCGCCGGCTGGAATTTCATTGGGGGCTATGTTGTGGCATCTCTGGCAGTCGAGCAGCGGGAGGCTTCCAACCTTACCGTGACACGCGCCGCAGAACTTTCCCGTGGCCAGCCCCGCCATGGTGACGTCGTTGCTGTTAAGTTCGTCTTTGAAGGTGTTGGGATGGCACGAGGCGCACTGGAGGCGGCTCGTGTGCTGAATGTGGCTAAAGGGCACGTTATATACGTCCCCGCTCTTTGGTGTGAAGATTATAAGGCTCTTATGTTCCTTCTGATCCGTAGGGGCCTTTTCCCCCGGTATGGAGGCAAGCGGTGAGGTGACCCCGTCATCTTCGAGTTTTAGCCAGTCTATATTGCCAAGCTTGTCGAGAGGCAGTCTGCCATCAGCCAGTTTATCTTCCCTCCAGCCTACATTAAGTCTCTTTGCGCTTTTGCGAATCGCTTCCAGGTCGATATCCGTATATGAAAGCCCAGGGATACTATTCATATCATCGAGACCGTCGCTACTCATGTGGCACTTCAGGCACTCACCGTCTATGGAGGCGTCGAAAGAGACTTTGCCGTTGTGGCAGGCCCAGCATTGAGCGCCCTCATTAAACCTGGCGTGCGTTATGTCGTTGGCCCCGCGCTTCATCTTGAAAGTTTCCTCGTGACAGGCCTTGCATCTAAAGAATATCTGGTGTTTCCAGTGCGGGTATATGACCGGCGGCAGCGCGAACTCATCCATCTGGGCCGAGTGCTCCATCATAACAAAGCTGCCGCGAAGCCCCTCGTATTTCAGTAGCCGCTTTCTCTCCTCTTCGCGCCCTTCTTCCTTTATTACCTCCATGTCCTGTATGGCGATAATCTCGTTTAACGCCGTGTCGTCATTGAAGTGTACGCTGTACATCTTCGCCAGCGCATGGGCGTGGTCGAGCAGGTACATGCGCTCTTCGAAAGTCTTGTCAAAGCTAAGGGCCTCGTCCACAAAGCCCTGGATCTCGTCCGGGATACTTTCCTTATTGTTCTTAATAAGGGCATCCAGGGCCATCAGTTGGTTGGCGCGCCGGTTATAGATAAATTGCATCCTGAATTTGCTTGATGCGCCAATGGCATTGGAATTTAAGAGCATTATAGTTAGTAGGGCCCCGAGCACGATCGCTCGTAGGTGGTGCGGACCCTTATGCGCGCGTTTCATTCTATGGCCTCCGTAAGTATATGAAATACGTAAAGTATTATTATAACACAGGCGTTATTAGAGTGCGATTAGAAAGTGTTGAGGAGTGCGTTCAATAGGCGCTTTTGGTGCTTAATATGGGGCTGTATTTTATCGGCTCAAGATGTTATTTTTTATCTAATAGACAAGTTTAGAGAGGTGAATATCAAAGAGCTGATAGAGAAGATACGCGCCGGAGCGCTGGTATGTACGTCCAATCAACGTCTTGCGAGGCATATCCTTGCCCGCTACGACCGCTCGATGCTGGATGAGGGGCTTAGGAGCTGGAAGACGCCAGGCGTTATTGAGTTAAGGGCGTGGCTCACTTCTTTCCTGATCGAGCGGGGAGGTGTCTCTCAAGGGCGGTCTCTTCTCTCCAGGTCCATGGCATTGTCACTCTGGGAAGAGGTTCTCTCTAAGGACTTTGAACTCTCAAGTCGAGCCCTAGTTGTTTCGTCCTATAGAAACTCTCTTGTCAGCCTCTCTTACGAGGCATATTCCATTTTAAAAGAGCACCGGACAGAGCTCCCTTCGAAAAATTTCTATCTTAATGATGAGGCCGTGGCCCTAAAGAGGTGGTCTGCGGGTTATGAGAGGCTCCTCGAGGAGAAGGGGTTTGTCTGTCCCTCCGGGTTGTTGTTAATTGTTGCCGAGCTAATTCAAAAGAGGAAGGTAGAGGTTACAGAAGAGTTGGTCCTTGCGGGTTTTGAGGAGTTTACACCTGCGCTTATTTTGCTCAAAGACGCGCTCATTGATATTGGTATCAAGGTAAGTTTTTGGCCTGATGGGTGCACGCAAGATACGCATGACGATACGGTTGACATAGAGCGCCTTGTTAAGGGAGTAGAGCTTTTTGCTTTTTCCGATATGCGTGAAGAGATCGTCAGCGCGGCGAGATGGGCGCGCGAGAATGCTGCTCTGGGAAAAAAGACGGGCATTATAGCGATAAACCTCACTCAGTATAAAGAGCTTATCGAGCGAGAGTTTGCCTCTGAACTCACACCGGCCTCTGCGCTTCTCGACGGAGCGGGTTCGATAAGTCAGACGTTTAATATCTCCATGGCCGCGCCGTTATCTAAAAGCCCGCTTGTAAAGGCCGCTCTCGATCTATTATCCATAACCGAGACGGGTAGGCCTCTTGAGACCGAGCTTATCTGGGAGGTCTTTAATTCTCCGTATTTCCACGCCTCGAGGGATGAGTATCTTTCTCTCGCGGCAATGGACGCGCGCTTAAGGCGATTTAATCGCTCGGAGCTATCCCTTTACGGTTTTTTAAAAGAGCTTTCAAATGTTGAGGGGGATGGGCTCAAGGGTTTTACTGATAAGGTCGCTTTATTTATAGAAACGCTAGAGCCAAAAGATAAAAAGCTTTTAAAGGGGGTTCCGAGCTCCTGGGCCGGGCGTTTCTTTACTGACCTAAAAGAGCTCGGCTGGCCCGGTAGTATGGATGAGCTTACAAGCCGAGAGTTTCAGGCATATGATGCATTTAACGCAATCCTCTCCGAGTTCGCGGCCCTTGACGATATCGTAGGGCCGCTTAAGAGGGGTGAGGCCGCGGCAAGGCTCAGGCGGATGGCCGAGAAGAGCACCCACCAGCCTAAAAGCCCGGAGGCGTTAATAGAGGTGATTGGACTAGGCGAGTCTATTGGTTTTGATTTTGACGTGGTAAGGATAATCGGCGCAAACAGCGAGGTGCTACCATTTGCAATAGACCCCAACCCGTTTATACCTATAACCATGCAAAGAGAGCTTAAGCTAACGCGCGCGGCCCCGGAGTTAGAGTCTAAGAGAGCGAGGCTTCGTCTAATGAGGCTTATTAAGGGAGCGGGAAAGGTAGTAGCGAGCTATCCCGAGATGATCGACGGTAAGGAGGTCAGGGTCAGCCCGTTTTTTTCTTCGCTCCCTTTAGTGGAGAGCGAGGAGAAAAGAGAGTCAAAGTGTTTTAAGGTCAATGTGCAGGCCTCATCTTTGCTAGAAGATATGGCTTCCGATGACGTCGTTGCTTTTGCTTCGGGTGAAATGGAATTACTAAAAGGCGGGACAGCTATCTTAAAAGAGCAGTCCGCCTGTCCGTTTAAAGCCTTCGCTACATACAGACTTGGAGCGAGAATAGTTGAGAGCCCGGAGCCGGGGCTCTCTTATGCGCAGAGGGGGAATCTTTCGCACTCGGCCCTTAAGCTCTTCTGGGAAGAGGTGGGTAGTAGCGATGCGTTAGATAGGCTTATCCGTGAGGATAGGCTTGCGGCACAGGTAAGGCTCTGTGTCGAACAGGCGCTTACCCAGTACACCAAATCGCTTAGAGAGGTCAACTATCTTAATCTTGAAAAGAAGCGTCTTGTGCGCCTTCTCTTAGGGTGGCTTCGTTTTGAGAGCACGCGCGAACCGTTTGCGGTGGAAAACCTTGAGGCCGAGGACGAAAGAGAGATAAGCGGACTTAATATAAAGTTCAGGATCGACAGGGTCGACTCGATCGCCACGCTCGGCCATACGGTAATAGATTATAAGACCGGCGTTTGCAGTAGAAAAGATTGGCTTGGCACAAGGCCCAAAGATCCGCAGATGCTTGTCTATAATCTTTTCGGCCCATACGAGGCGCTGGCCTTTGCCCGCGTTAAGGTTGCTGACTGTAAACTTGACGGCATTGCGGCGAGCCCCGGCATGCTGCCGGGGAACAAAGGTTTCGACAAGGATACCTATATCAACAGGCCTCTTGGTGTGGAGGGCATAGATAGTTTCGATGATCTGACGGATAGCTGGGTAGAGGTTGTGGAGAGGCTTGCAAGAGATTTTGTCGAGGGGCTTAGCGTAGTCGACCCTAATGGTTGGGGCAGTAGTAATGAACAATTGGCCTGCTATTATTCTCACTGCGTTCTTAAGCCGCTCTGTAGGATATTCGAGGCCGAGGACTCGATCGGAGAAGAGCTATGACGAGTGACGAGATGACAATCCCCGATATTAAAGAACGCGAGGCTGTACTTGACCCGGAGCGCTCGTTCATAGTAGAGGCCCCGGCGGGCTCTGGTAAGACCGAACTATTGATACGCCGCTACCTGAGGCTTCTCGCCACAGTGGATAGGCCTGAAGATATTCTGGCGATAACCTTTACTCGTAAAGCCGCAGGAGAGATGCACTCGCGCGTAATGGACGCTCTCTCTTTTGCCGCTAAAGGCGTTCCTCCTGATGAACCATATAAGCTTCAGACCTATGAGCTCTCGCGCGGGGCGCTTTCTAGAGACGAGAAGGAGGGTTGGGGCCTGATCGAAAACCCATCGCGCCTCAGGGTGCAGACTATCGACTCGCTCTCGGTTCGGATAGTCGCTTCTATGCCGGTGCTCACAGGGCTTGGTGGACGCCCGGGCCTTGTTGAAGAGCCCGATGAGATATATGAGGAGGCCGCCAGGCGGACTATCGAGAAGGTCGAGGAGGACAGCAGAGACGGCGAGTGCGTGCGTGAGGCGCTCTCGCATCTCGATAATTACGTGCCTGATCTGAAAAAGCGTCTTGTCACTATGCTCAAAAAACGCGACCAGTGGCTAAGACATATCGGCGTCGGTCCCGATGTGAGTGAAGATAGAATGCTCAGAGAGGAGCTTGAGGCTCCGGTTAGAGCCATTGTGGAGGGTGCGCTCCATCTGTTGCCCGCTCTCTTTGATGAGTCCTTTTCAGCGCAGCTCGTGAAGTCCGCACGCTTTGCCGCCGGGGTACTTAAAGGTAATGGGGAGAGCGGGCCCATTACGCGCCTTTCCGATCTGGAGGCCCTGCCCGGCACTCGAATAGAAAATATCGATAAGTGGCGCGACATCGTAGCTTTTCTCATGACTAAAGATGGCGAGTGGCGAAGCCCTGCGGGTGTCAATATCAAGATAGGATTTCCAAAGGGTGACGAGAACAAGGGAGAGAAGGATGATTTCAAGGCCCTCCTGGATGACCTCTCCGAAAGAGATGAACTAAAGAAGGCGCTCAGTGCGCTTGGTCTTTTGCCAAATCCTCGCTACGATGAAGAGGAGTGGTCGATACTCGCAGCCCTTCTCCATCTCCTTCCCGTTGCCGCGGGAGAGCTTGAAGCTATATTCGCCGCGGACGGGCTCTTGGATTTTCAGTCCGTTACAATGGCCGCCTCGCGCGCCCTTGGTTCAGGGGAGCAGGCAACGGAGCTTCTGCTCTCTATGGATATGCGCCTTAAGCATCTGTTGGTCGACGAGTTCCAGGATACCTCAAAGTCGCACTTCGAACTCATTGAGACGCTTGTAAGCGGCTTTGAGCCGGGTGACGGAAGAACGCTCTTTATCGTGGGCGACCCGATGCAGTCGATATATCTCTTTAGAGACGCCGATGTGGGGCTCTTTCTAAAGGCCGCCGTAGAGGGGGTGGCAAGTGTGGAACTGGAGAGGATAAGGCTTACGAGCAATTTTAGATCGCTCCCCGGTATTGTCGACTGGGTGAACGCAACCTTTGCTCCTGCGTTCCCTGATGTCGAAGATATCTCAAGCGGCGCGGTCAGCTATACTTTGTCTCATGGTGCCGTACAGGGTAGTGTGGACGCGGATATCAATATGAATATCTACGCCTCGCGCGACGACGAGCTTGAGGCGATTGAGATCGCCGACAGGATCGAGGGCCTGTGTGCCGATAAGAACGCTAAAGAGAGCATAGCGATCCTCGCGCGCTCACGGACTCACCTCTTTGATATAATAGGCGAACTAAAGGCCCGTGATATTGATTTTCGTACGACCAAGCTCGACCCGCTTATCGAGTGCGCTGTGGTCCAGGACCTGATGAGCCTTATGCGCTCTCTTATGCATCCATTTGATCGTGTAGCGTGGCTCGCTCTTTTAAGGGCTCCATGGTGCGGGCTTTCTTTAAGAGATATTCACGCGCTAAGCTACGAAGACCTTAAAGGACCGGTCTATTCGCTTATGAATGATCCTGAGCTAAGGGCAAAGCTCAGCCCTGAGGGTCAGGTACGTCTCGCGCGTCTTGCGGAAAAGATGACCAAAGCCCTTAAGCGTAGAGGCAGGGTGAGCGATAGGGCGCTCCTCGAATCTCTCTGGATCGAGCTTGGCGGCCCGGCCTGTCTTCCGGACGCAAACGAGATGGAGAACGCCGAGGCCTTCTTCGACCTCGTTGACATCTTCGAAGAGACCGGTGTGCCTTTCTCTGTTCGAGCCCTCGAGGTCCGCGTTAAAAAACTCTTTGCCACGCATAACGGTACGAGCAAGAATCCAATCGAAATAATGACCATACATAAGGCAAAAGGTCTGGAGTTCGACCATGTAATACTGCCCGGGCTCGGCAAGAGCGCCGGGGCGGATAGGCTTGAGCTTCTTACCTGGGTAGAGTTTGACGGCGATATGCTGCTCGCTCCTATTGAGGGTGCTGAGATCAGGGAACGCAGCAGTCTCTACAGTTATATACGTCAATTAAAGGCGGAAAAATTAAGGCTTGAGCTGACAAGGCTCTTCTATGTGGCCTCAACGAGGGCAAGGCTTAGTCTTAATCTCTATGGTCACGCAAAGGGCATAGAGGAGTCTCATGAAGAGGAGGGACCGAGCAGCGTGGCCGTGGATTCGCGCTCGCTGCTCTCTACAATAGAGGGCTCTTTGGATATCTCCATGCTCAAGGAGGTTGATGATGATCGTAGTGAGACCGATGCTGAAGTAAAAGAAGATACTCCGGCGATAATTAACCCAAGGCGCCTTCACGCATCCTGGAAGCTTCCGGAGCCTGCTCCCGCTCTTGAACGTGGTGAGTTTGCAGGTATTGCCGAGGTAACTGAAGGTAGTGAGGTAAGGCCCACCTTTGACTGGGCTCGCGAGGAGAGTATGCACATTGGTACTGTGCTTCATAGATATTTTTACCGTGTTGTGAAAGACGGTATCGAGAGCTGGGACGTACGAAAAGTTCAGTCTGAAAAGGGCTCTATGGAAGCAATGCTTAGAACTCTTGGGCTTTCCAGGGTGAAGGCGCGAGCAGGCGCCGAAGAGTCGGTTAAGATGCTCACCCGTGCGCTAAACGATGAACATGGCCGTTTTGTTCTCTCCCCTCACAGTGAAGACGAGGCCGAGTACCAGCTTACCGGTATTGTCGACGGCGCAGTAAAGGATGTGAAAATAGACAGGACATTCGTTGACACAGATAATGTACGCTGGATAGTGGACTACAAGACCGGTTCGCATAAGGGCGATATCGAGGGTTTCCTCGAGAGCGAAAAAGAGAGATATGCCGGGCAGTTAAATAAGTACAAAGAGATATTTACTTCCATTGAAGAGGGCCGTGAGATCAAGTGCGCCCTCTATTATCCGGCGCTCGGCACTCTGGTCGAGCTTTAGCCGCCGGTTCTTTCCCAAACAAATGTGATATAATTCAAGCCTATGACAGCCACAGGGAACAAGGGCAGTTCTGGCATGAGTATTGCCGTAATAGGCGGCGGAGCTGCGGGGCTTATGGCCGCGGGTCAGGCCGCGCTTAATGGCGCTGAAGCCGTAATCTTTGAGAAGATGGCGAGGCCCGGGCGTAAGATCTGCATCACCGGCAAGGGGCGCTGTAATATAACGAATATCGCAAAGCTCCCGGATTTTATCGCACATTTCGGCCCTAACGGAAAATTTCTCAGACAGGCCTTCTCACGTTTTTTCGCGCCGGAGCTTATGGAGTTCTTCCAGCGGCTCGGTCTCGAGCTTGTGATCGAGAGGGGAGGCCGCGTTTTTCCGGCAAGCGGGCTAGCCCCCGACGTCCTACGTGTTCTCCTTAAGTGGACAAGAGAAGCCGGCGCCCGGATAAAGAACGACTCAACCGTAGACGGACTCATTATAGAGGACGGCTCTGTCAAAGGTGTCATCTCCAAAGGCCGTGAATATCCTTTTGACCGTGTAATACTCGCCACAGGCGGGGCCTCTTATCCGGAGACCGGCTCTACGGGGGACGGTTACCGGATGGCAAAGGATGCGGGCCATAAAATAGTCGCTCTCCGCCCGGCGCTGGTCGGGCTACAGACCAGGGGAGAAAGCGCTAAGAGGCTCGCCGGACTCTCTCTCTTAAATGTAGGCGTAAAGTTTCTATGCGACGGAAAAAAATTCTCAAAAGCCTTCGGCGAGATGGCCTTTACTGAAAACGGCGTCACGGGGCCGGTCATCCTGACGCTTAGCAATGCGGTGGTCGATGCCTTAAGTGATGGACGAAAAATATCTCTTTCGATAGACCTGAAGCCCGCGCTCGATCACAAAAAACTGGACGCGCGTATCTTGAGGGATTTTAAGGCGCGCGCAACCGAGCCGCTAAGCGAATCGCTACGAGGCCTCCTCCCAAGAGAGCTTGTCCCTCTGGCTCTGGAGTTTACGGATATTGAGCCCGCAAAGACCGCGAGCCAGGTGACAAAAAAGGAACGCGCACTTCTCGTAAAGTGGCTAAAGGATTTTACCCTTGAGGTGACGGGGCATTTTCCGTTTGCTGAGGCGATAGTGACCGCAGGCGGGGTCGATACAAGGGAGATCGACCCGAGGACTATGGAGAGCCGTATCGTTCGTGGGTTATTTATTGCAGGCGAGCTACTTGATATTCAGGGCGACACGGGCGGTTATAATCTGCAGGCCGCTTTTTCGACCGGCTGGCTTGCCGGTCTTAGCGCTGCACGAAGTTAAAGGGAATAGAAAAGATGTTTCTACCGACTACGATAGCGGAGCGAAAAAAACTCGGCTGGGACCATTTCGATATAATACTCGTTACCGGCGACGCCTATATAGATTCTCCCTTCATAGGGGTCGCTATAATAGGTAAGCTCCTCGTTGATGCGGGCTTCAAGGTCGGCGTGATCGCCCAGCCGGATATCGAGAGCGAAGTGGATATCGCGCGCCTTGGTGAGCCCGCTCTCTTTTGGGGGGTAACCGGCGGCTCCATCGACTCTATGGTCGCCAACCGCACTGCCGCCAATAAGAAGCGAAGAAAGGACGATTACACACCCGGCGGCCTGAACGATCGTCGTCCCGACAGGGCCGCTATTGTTTACTCCAACCTTATCCGTAGGTTCTTTAAGTCGACCTCTCCCATAGTACTCGGCGGAATAGAGGCGAGCCTTAGACGAATTGCCCACTACGACTTCTGGTCAAATAGTGTCAGGCGCTCTATACTCTTTGACGCCAAGGCCGACTACCTGCTCTTCGGCATGGCCGAGCGCGCGGTAGTGGAGCTTGCCCGGAAGCTTAAAGAGGGTAAAGGGCCTACTGATATAAGGGGGCTCTCTTATATCTCAAAGAATTTTCCGGACGGCGCGTTAAAGCTGCCCTCCTATGAAGAGTCGGTTAAAGACAAGGACGCCTTTGCCAGAATGTTCAAGCTGTTCTATGATAATAACGACCCCCTGAGCGCAAAGCGTCTCGTACAGGCGCACGGCACTCGCTATCTCGTTCAAAACCCACCGGCGCTGGCCTTGTCTACAGATGAGCTCGACCGAATTCACGATCTTGATTATGAACGTGACGCGCACCCGGAATGCCTGAAAGACGGTAAGGTCCGCGCGCTCGATACCATACGTTTTTCTATCTCCACGCACCGAGGCTGTTACGGCGAGTGTAGTTTCTGCGCCATCGGGGTCCATCAGGGAAGGCTAGTCACCTCAAGGAGCAAGGCGTCTATTATAAAGGAGGCGAGAGAGTTTACGAGGCACCCTCTCTTTAAAGGGAGGATAGATGACGTAGGCGGCCCGACGGCCAATATGTACGGCTTTGAGTGTGAAAAAAAAGAGCGAGAGGGAACCTGCGCTAAAATAAACTGCGTCATGCCCAAACCCTGTAAGCACCTTCCAATTGACCACGGCCCGCAGATAGAGCTGTTAAGAGAGCTACGAGAGGTGAAAGGTGTAAAAAAGGTGGTCGTCGCCTCGGGGCTTCGCTATGATATGATCCTGGCCGATAAGAAGGAGGGTCTCCGGTACCTAAGAGAGCTTGTAGAGCACCACGTCTCCGGGCAGATGAAGATCGCCCCGGAGCATAGCGAGGATAGCGTATTGGAACTTATGCAGAAACCCGGGACCGGGCCGCTCATTAAATTCAGGGAGCTCTTTTATAAGTTCACAAAGGAGGCCGGGCTGGATCAGTATCTTACATATTATCTGATAGCCGCCCACCCCGGTTCTACGCTCGACGATATGAAGAGGCTAAGGCGCTTTTGTCAGGGTAAGCTTAAGAACCTTCCCGAGCAGGTCCAGCTCTTCACTCCGACGCCTTCTACATATTCAACCCTAATCTATTGGACTGGAAAAGATCCGTTTACGGGCCACGACGTATTTGTAGAACGGACTTCAAAGGGCAGGGAGGCGCAAAAGAGTGTTATTACCGGGCATAAGAGTTTAAATAAAAGAGCGGCGGGTCACGCGAGCCTTAAACCAAGAGGTAAGAAGCGCTGTTAATATGTTTTTTTTGGTTTATTCATGTATAATTCAAGAAGTGTCTTTTTAAAGTTTTTTGGCTCTTTCTTTATAAGCTTGTCGTAGGGATAAAAAGATGGATATGCAAAAGACAAATAATAGCGGACACTATCTTATATGGCTCTGCCTCATAGTCGCCGGTGTCATATTCCTATTGGATATCTCTATTCCGCTCGGTGTCGCCGGGGGCGTGCCTTACGTGCTCGTAATCCTGATAGCCCTATCCGTTTCAAACCGAAATGCAATCATCTATATGGCTCTATTATGCTCAATCCTGACCGTGCTCGGCTACTATACCTCTCCGTCAGGAGGCGAGCATTGGAAGGTCCTCGCCAA
>CBDVCO010000047.1:0-14139 GCA_965372515.1 uncultured bacterium
GGGTTCTCCTTTATATGCTCCTCTTTGCCGTATTCGCCCCAGTCGCCCTCGCCCCTTACGGGTTCTTTAAAAAAGGCGCTGTAGACAATGGGGATAAAGTAGACGCCGTTTAAGACGGTTGAGACCAGGAGCACAAAGACCACGGCCGTCATCCCCGCCTCCATAGAGCCTACGGCGAGATACCACTTGGTGACAAAACCTCCGCTTACGGGTACGCCTATCATGCCGAGCACGCCTATTGAAAAGGCGACCATCGTGAAGGGCATCTTCCGGGCAATGCCCGGAAGTTCGCTTATCTCACTCTTGTGCGCCGCTATGTAGATGGAGCCCGCGCAGAAAAATAGCGTGATCTTGGCGAATGCGTGGTTGGTTAGATGCGCGACACTCCCTGTTATCCCCGCCGGAGTTAGAAGCGCCACTCCAAGCACTATGTAGGAGAGCTGGCTTACCGTGGAGTAGGCGAGCCTCGCTTTAAGATTGGTCTGTTTTATCGCCATAACTGAGGCGGCGATCATTGTAAAACACGCGAAGTAGACGAGGACCGTTGAGACGTCCATCGTTTTTAAAAGATCGGTCCCGAATATGTAGAGCACGACCCTGATGACCGTAAAGACGCCGACCTTAACGACGGCGACCGCGTGGAGGAAGGCGCTAACGGGTGTAGGCGCGACCATCGCCGCGGGGAGCCATCCGTGCAGAGGCATGATAGCGGCCTTTGTGATGCCCGCCATAAATAGTATGAAGATAACGCTTAGCATCAGGGTCGAGCCCTTGCCCGCGAGTATCCCGCCGGGCTGGAAATCGAGCGTACCGGCGGCGTTATAGGTTAGGAATATCGCGAAGAGCAGGAAGGCCAAAGAAGTACCCAGGAGATAGACCAGATATTTCCTCGCGCCGTTCAAGGCCGTAGCCGTCTGGCTATGTGCTACAAGCGGGAAAGTGCATAGCGTTATCACTTCGTAAAATAGAAATAGGGTGAACATGTTCGCGGCGAAGGCAGCGCCTATGACAGCGCTCATCGCGGCGGCAAAGCTCATGTAGAACCGGGTCTGCTTGTGTTCGTTATGGCTCCTCATGTAGCCGATGGAATAAAACGACGTCAGTACCCAGAGAAAAGAGGCCGTGGCGGCAAAGGCGAGACCGAGCGAGTCTACACGAAAGGCGATGTCGAGTCCGGGTAGTATAGAGATGACATTATATTCGATGACCGTTCCGCTAAGTACCAGCGGGACCATGGAGACGACGAGCAGGAATTTTATAATGCCCGCGCTTATTGTCCAGAACTCTCTGAGGTTCGGCCTTCTTTCACCGGTCACGGCGATAAGTACGAGCGCCACCAGAGAGACGGCTATGGCAAAGAGCGGTCTTGTGGAGACGAGGGCGTCCATCAGTGCGTACCCCCTTTCCAAGCTCCTCCTACTGCTTCTACCACTTGTCCAGGTTCAAGGAGCGCCTTAGCAGCCATGTCGGTTATGGAGGCCGGAATAAACGCGGCTATGCCGAAGACGATACAGAGGATGGCGAGTACGCAAGTAGCAAGCACCATGCTGGAGGGGGCCTTAGTGACGCCTGTTTCCGTTTCGCTTAGACCTTCGGGGGCAGGCGAGAAATATATGCTCTCGACGATCCTCCAGAAATAGATCGCCGTAAGAAGAGAGCTAAAGAGAATCACGGGTATGAGGTACCACATATCGGCCTCAAGCGCGCCGAGCGCCAGATACCACTTGCTCGTAAAGCCGACGGTAAGCGGGACTCCTATCATGGAGAGCGCCGCTATGGTGAAGGCGGCCATTGTAAAGGGCATCTTACGTCCCATGCCTCTTAGCTTTGAGATATCGGCTATGCCCGTGGTGTAGACGAGAAGACCCGCCACCATAAAGAGCGTGCCCTTCATGAGCGCGTGGTTCAGTATATGTATGAGCGAGCCTGTCATTGCGAGCCGATTTACGAGCGCAACGCCAAGAACTATGTAGCCGATCTGGCCTATACTCGAGTACGCCAGCATCCGCTTAAGGTTGGTCTGCGCTATGGCGAGAATAGAGCCCATTATAATGGCAACGGACGAGAGTATTAAAAGTATCGTCGTAACGGGCAGGACGTTTACATTAAAGTCTACACTAAAGACCGTGAACATAATTCGAATCAGCACGTATGCCATGACCTTTGTGGCGGTCGCCGCGACGACCGCAGAGACGGCGCTTGGGGCCTCGGTGTATGCCTTGGGCAGCCATATGTGCAGGGGGAAGAGCGCGATCTTCAGGCTCAAGCCAACGGTAAAGAAGGCGAAGGCCGTGCGTACGGCGCTTGACGAATAGAGCCCCGGCAAAAGCCTGGAGAGGTCGGCCATGTTAAGTGTGCCGGTCACCATATATAGGTAGCCTACGCCGAGCAGTATAAAGGTGCCGCCTATAGTGCCGAGTATCAGGTAATTAAAGCTCGCTATCAGGGCGTCCCTCCTCTGGCCCATGGCAATAAGCGTATAGACCGAGAGCGAGGTTATCTCGATAAAGACATAGAGGTTAAAGATGTCGCCCGTTATGGTCACTCCTGTAAGGCCCGTGACAAAGAGCATATATACCGCGTAGAAGAGGACGCTCTTCTCCTCGCCGATCTCTTTTATTACGCTTCGTCTGGCGTAGAAGGCGACCGCAAAGGCTATGAAGGTTATAATCGAGAGGACGAAGGCGTTCAGGTTGTCTACGGCGTACTCTATACCCCAGGGCGGCTCCCACCCTCCGAGGTGGTAGCTGATCCTTCCTACAGCCATGGTCGCGCTTACGAGTTTTACGGAGCATATAAAAGAGAGGAATGTCGCCGCGAGCGCGATGAACCAGGCGTAGTCCCTGTTGATCCTTCCAACGAGCGGGATAATGATGGCGGATATCAATGGGATTATTATTACGAGTATAGGATGAGTCGCTACCAAATCTCAAAAACCCTTTCGGTTATTGTGTCGCTTGACTTGACACTAATAGTGCGGTGTAGATTGGCGGTCGATCTCTCTACGCCCCTCGTCTCTCTTCATCATCAGTATCTTGTCCTCTTCTATCGTCCCGTAGGCCTTGTATATCTTTATTACGAGGGCGAGGGCGACCGCCGTCGTGCTCACTGAGACGACTATGCCGGTCAGCATCAAGGTGTGGGGCAGGGGGTTATCGTAGAGGGTCGCTTTTGCCCACTCTATCGGCGCGGTCCCGCCGTCCACCTTTGCGATAGATACGTAGAAGAGAAAGACCGCCGTCTGGAAAATATTCATCCCGACGATCTTTTTTATAAGGTTCTCCTTGGCTATCATGGCGTAGAAACCCACCATCATCAGGACGAAGTATATCCAGTAATTATATTTTCCGACTATCTCTTCAATCATCGTCGTCGTGCCTCGCCGTCTCGAAGAAAATAGTTATCATCACCGCGGCCACGGTTATGCCGACACCGATCTCTATGCCGTACATGCCGAGCTGGCTCGCGAGTTTATATGACCCGAGCGGCAGTTTGGAGTATTCGAGAAAGGCCCCACCGGCGAGTAAGCATAGAACCCCGATGGCCGCGTAGATAATTACGCCGAGTGAGTTAAATATGTCGTTCGACTTTTGCGAGATCCTTTTTCGTCCTTCGAAACTTCCAAAGGCTATCACGTAGAGTATTATGGAGGCGCCGAGGATCACTCCGCCCTGAAAACCTCCGCCGGGGCTTATCTCGCCGTGGGCTATTACGTAGAGGGCGAATAGCTGAATAAAAGGAATGAGCGCCTTTACGATGGTCTTTATTACGATGTGCCCTTTCATCTCTTCTTCCTCTTTCTTCTTCTTAAGAGGAGCACTACGCTCATGCCGGCGGTAAAGATGACCGTGGTCTCGCCAAGCGTGTCGTATCCTCTATAGTTGGCGAGTACCGCGGTGACGTAGTTCTCGCTGGCGGCTTCAAAGTGGCCCTCTTTTATATACCTGTCGGCCACGTGATGGTGGGCGGGGGCGTCGGGGTCGCCGAATCTCGGTAGATCGGTCGAGCCGTAAATCAACACTCCACATATGGCTATGACGACCACTACGGGCACGGCCTTTCTGGCTACACTCTTTGGCCGTAGCCGGCTTCTTCCCGGCAGGTCCCTGTCGGCCTCTTCCTCCATCCTTCTCGTTCTGCTGAGCGCCGCGATTATCAGCACGGCGGTGATGCCCGCGCCGACCGATGCCTCTGTAAAGGCCACGTCCACGGCGTTAAGCCTCATCCAGACCACGGCCATGATAAGGCTGTAGGCGCCGAGTATTATCGTAGCGCTCAGGAGGTCCTTCATCAGGACGGCGCTAACGGCGCAGACGACGAGTATCAGGAGGAGTATCAGGTCCATGGGGTCATCTCCGCCTCTCCCCCTTTTTCCACGGCTTAACGCCCGCGTTATAGGCGGCGTTGGCCAGCGCGTGTGTGGCTGTCGGGTTGGCTATGAAGATAAAGATGATGATAAAGAGTAGCTTGACGCTAACGAGCGTAAAGCCCTCGTAGACCATAAGGCCGATGAGCACCATTGTCTGGCCCATTGTGTCGGCCTTGCCTGCCGGGTGGATCCTCGAGAAGAAATCAGGGAAGCGGACGACGCCTATGGCCGAGACGAAGATGAAGAAACAGCCGATAGCCAGAAAGACGCCGGTTATTATTATGCGGATATCCATCAGTCAAGCCTCCCGGTCTCTCTATATTTAAGGAAGGCTATGGTCGCGATAAAGTTTATGAGCGCGTATACGATGGCGATGTCGAGAAAGTGGGGGCGCTCGTAGATATAGCCGATCAATGCTATCAGCACAACGGTCTTGGTGCCGATCACGTTTACGCTAAGTACCCGGTCGCAGACGCGCGGCCCCTTGATACCTCGATAGAGTACCAGTACGGCCGCTATTATTATGGCTGTTGCGGCATAATCGAACATCTAATCCCCCTCCAGCTTTTCTACCCGGGCCTGCATCTCACCAGCGAGCAGGCTATCGGCCGGCGCCTTAGCTATGGCGTGCACTATGAACTTACCGGTATCCTCGGCTATTACCGTAACCGTCCCCGGCGTTAGCGTTATCGAGTTGGCGAGTATGGTTATGCCCTTATCGGTCTTCAGATTGGTATCGAACTCGATAAAGTGAGGGTCAATGGGCATGGATGGGTGGAGCGTTCTGTACGCGAGGTCAAGGTTAGCGATAACTATCTGCCACAGAAGCCACGGCAGATAGGCGGCGAGCCGGTATATTATGACAATAGAGTGGCCGAGCCTTGCCTTTTTAAAGAGAAGGTCGTGCGATATGTAGGCGACAAAGAGGCTTGAGACGATGCCGGAGAGGAGGAGCGTAATGTGGAGGTCCCCGGAAAGTAGCATCCAGAAGATAAAGAGTATTATTGAAGTAAGCAAAAAGCCCAAGCCAAACCTCCTTTGCGTAATATTATCTTATTAGCAAACTCTGGAGATGAAAATAATCGCAGGTGCTATAAGTTTAGCGACAGTTTTTTCCGGAAGAATGACAGAGATAATATTGATTTTTCCCTTAAATGTCAAGTGTTTTGAAAACCCCTTGAGGTCGTACTTGCCCTTTGCTCGCCCCGTGTTGACAACGGCCTGAGGCTGGGGTATCTTTAGTAAACCCTGTTTTTTTCAGGCTCTTTTGAGAGGTGGTTTTGATAATGATCGAAGAAGAAAAGACCGAACGCGCAACCGGTCTATATATCCACATACCCTTTTGCAGGAGCAAATGTCCTTACTGCGACTTTAACTCTTATGCCGGCGAGAAAGTCCCTGAACAGAGGTACGTGGACTCTCTTATAAGAGAGTTTGACCACTGCCTTGAAAGCGGCCTCTTCGCGCGCTCTATGGAGAGCCTCTATATAGGCGGCGGCACCCCCTCTGTTCTCTCTCTTAGCTCTGTTGAGCGGATCGTTAGCCATATAAAGGGCTCTCTTGAGTGGGCGCCGGGCCTTGAGGCAACCATCGAGGCCAACCCCGCGTCCGTAGACAGGCTAAAGCTTGACGGCTATCTCGCCAGCGGGATAAACCGTATAAGTCTGGGTATTCAATCCTTTAGTGACGTAGAGCTTCGTTTACTTGGCCGCACGCATAGCGTCGAGGAGGCAACCGGCTCTTTTAAAATGGCGAGAGAGGCGGGCTTTGATAATATCGGCGTCGATCTGATCTACGGCGTGCCGGGCCAGAGTTTTTTATCTTTCAAAGCGAGCCTCGAAAAAGCGATCGAACTTACCCCGGAGCACATCTCGCTATACGGCCTTACATACGAGGAGGCGACGCCTATGTTCAAGGCCCTTGAGGCGGGGAAGCTAGAGAGGGTAGATGAAGATATAGAGAGGGATATCTATCTGGCGGCTGTAGATCTATTAAAGAAGAGAGGATACGAACATTACGAAGTCTCGAACTTCGCTCTGCCCGGATATGAGGCAAGGCATAACTCCGGTTACTGGACCGGGCGCGCCTACATCGGCCTTGGCGCGGGCGCGCATTCTTGCGTTTTTGGAGATAGTACAAAGCGGTGGTGGAATGAAAAGGGAGTCGAGGGCTATATGCTCTCTGTTGAAGAGCGCGGTGAGGCTAAGGCGGGAGAAGAGACCCTCACCCTGGCCGAGGAGAAGCTTGAGGCCGTCTATTTGGGCCTCAGGGTATTAAAGGGAATTGATACGGGTGCGTTCAGGGCTAGATTCGGCTCAGACCCGAGGGAGCTTCTGGCTAAGCCCATTCGTGAGAGTGAATTTTTGACCATGGACGACAAGGGGCTCTTGAAACTTACGCAAAAGGGGCTCCTCTTTAGCGATTCTATCTTTTAAGGGCTTTTAAAGGCTTTTCTTTATGCTCCCCAGCGCCTTGACAAGCCCTTTGGGTGCTGGTACTTTATCGGTGAAAATTTCCATACTTTGAAGATAACCCTGAATCGGGGGTTAAGGAGTTGACACTTGGGGCCAGGGACCCTAAATTAATCATATGGAGAGATTAAACGATAGAAAGAGGTCGATCTTAAGGACGGTGATCAGAGAGTATATCCAAAGCTCTGAGCCGGTGAGCTCTAAGGTGATCGCCTCAAAGTGCGGGCTCGCCTTGAGCCCGGCCTCTATTCGTAAGGACATGGCGGAGCTTGAGGATCTTGGTTACCTCGCTAAGCCCCATACCTCCGCGGGCAGGGTTCCGGCCGAGATGAGCTTCAGGTACTATCTCGAGAGCCTCATAAAGGTGGAAGAGCCCTTGAAGATGGATAAGGAGCGGATAAGGTCGCTCTTTGATAACGCCTCGAACGCAAGGGAGTGGGTCCTAAGCGCTACAAAGGCTTTGAGCGGGCTTACACACCACGCGGTGATGGCGACGGCCACGCGCTCGGATCGTTTTATTATAAAGCATATCGGGGTTATGCGCATAGACAGCGTCTCCGTTATGGTGGTTATTGTCGGCGATAATAATACGGTCTATAATAAGCTCGTCCATATGAAGCCCTCTGAGGTGGAGCGTGTAGATTTTGAGAGGGTCTCGAACTACTTAAATGATATCTCTTCCGGGTTGTCGATAGCCGAATTAAAGCAAAAGATAATCAGAGAGATGCAAAATGAAAAGAGGCTCTGCGACGAGATGTTGGAGAACGCCTTAAAGCTTAGCGCGGCGGCTCTTGAGGACGCCACGCCTGAGGCGGAGAGCATATATCATGTGGAGGGACAGGTCAATATCTTCGATCAAACGGAGTTCAGGGTGGATATAGATAAGATGAAGAGGATATTCTCTGTCTTTGAAGAAAAGAGCCTGCTCGTCAAGATACTCGATGAGTGCATGTCAAAGAGGGGCGTAAAAGTATTTCTCGGCTCGGAGAGCCATCTCGATGAGCTCTCGGGGCTCGGCTTTGTCGCTACCCCTTACAGTATGGATGGCGGTTTTGAAGGTACGCTTGGGGTCATAGGCCCTCTCTGGATGGATTATCCGAAGATCATACCGCTTCTGGGTTTTACCGCGGCGCTCTTTGCTCAAGAGGCCGGGTAGGTTTTTTTTAATTTTCGCGAGGAGTGTATAGAGGATGAAGAAGAAGACACACAGGAAGGGCGTAAGCTCCGGGCAGAAGAAGTCCGGGGGCAAGGGCGTTAAGGATGTTGAGTTTGAGGAGGCTGAGCTCGAAGAGGCTCAATTCGTAACGGAAGAGATCCCTCACGAAGAGGGCGCTGGCGAGTTAAACGAACTGCGCCTTAAGCTTGAGGAGAGGGATAAAGAGGCGGCAAAGAATAACGACCTTTACATGAGGGCCCGCGCCGACCTTGAAAATTATAAGGTGAGGGCAAAAAAGGAGAGGGAAGAATATATCCGCCATGCCAATGACAAGGTAATCTCCGAGTTGTTGGGCATAGTGGATAATATGGAGAGGGCGCTGGAGCACTCGGATAAAGAAGACGGCTTTGAGGCCTTAGTTAAAGGCGTAAGCCATATTAACGATCATATGCTCTCCGTGCTGGTTACACTTGGACTAAAACCGCTAAACGCTGTGGGCGAACCCTTCGACCCCAACCTCCACGAAGCGATAAGCCACGAGGAGAGCGACGAGTTTGCCCCTGGCATCGTTATAAGGGAGTTTAAGAAGGGCTATTATCTAAACGACAGGCTGCTTAGGCCCGCTACGGTAAGTGTTGCTAAAGAGCCCGAAGGCGCTTAATAGTACGGGGAAAAGGAGGGGGCC
Organism: uncultured bacterium; assembly: GCA_965372515.1. Lineage (GTDB taxonomy): Bacteria > Desulfobacterota > GWC2-55-46 > GWC2-55-46 > JAJCZF01 > CBDVCO01. Next base: position 8,682 of record CBDVCO010000047.1, read on the forward strand.
GCCCCGGAGGGGCAGCCCCCTGATTAAGCTTTGTAGATCAATTGGTTAGCCGTAGACGCTTTGTTTTTTTACTGTAGCGCTCGGCTGGCCCCTTCCAATAATGGGTGGGCTAAAGTAAAAGGGCTTCACCCGACATCCGATTTATAGTATATTATATGGTCGTTCTAACACTCGGCTATATCAATATGTAAAAAAAAATATAAGGGGAGTTTAGGTGTCCAACGAAGACTATTATGAACTGCTCGGGGTTTCGAGATCAGCTACCCCCGATGAGATCAAGAAGGCCTTTAGAAAGAAGGCCCATCAGTACCATCCGGATAAGAGCCAGGGCAACAAGGAGAACGAGGAGAAGTTCAAGAAGATAAACTCGGCTTACGAAGTCCTGAAGGATCCGAATAAGAGGGCCAGTTACGACCAATTCGGCGCCGCGGGGGTCGGCGGTCCGGGGGGCGGTTTCAGGGGGGACTCCGGCTATGCCGAAGCGGGGTTCGGCGATTTTCAGGATATCTTCGGCGACGTCTTCGCCGATTTTTTCGGGGGGGCCCACCGCAGGAATGTCCCACGCAAGGGCGCCGACCTCCGCTACGACCTTAAGATCACATTCGAGGAGGCCGCATTCGGCACCGAGAAGAGATTTAAGGTGCCTAAGACGGTCAACTGCTCGGTCTGTAACGGCTCAAGGGCAAAGCCCGGCACCAGTCCAGCCAGGTGCAGCCAGTGTAACGGAGTGGGCCAGGTCAGTATGCAGCAGGGATTTTTTAATGTCCAGAGGACTTGCCCCGCTTGCGGCGGCGAGGGGACTACGGTAAGCTCCCCATGTACCAAGTGTTCCGGCATGGGCAAGGAAAGGAAGATGGAGTCGCTTTCCATAAAGATCCCTGCCGGGGTGGACGTGGGCTCAAGGCTCAGGATTCATGGAGAGGGAGACGCGGGTGAACTTGGCGGGCCCAAGGGCGATCTATATATTGTTATCAATGTTGAGAAGCATCCGATATTTGAACGCCGCGATGACGATGTGATATGTAATATTCCGATCTCGTTCTCACAGGTTGCGCTCGGCTCTGAGATACAGGTCCCGACGCTTGAGGGCAGGGTAAAGCTCAAGATCCCCGCCGGCACCCAGACAGGGAAGGTCTTCAGGCTCCACAACAAGGGGATCGCGTCGCTACACACCGGAAGGCGCGGCGATCAGTTGGTGGTAATAACTATCGAGACGCCTTCGAAACTGAATAAGAAACAGCGCGAGCTATTAGAGGAGTTCGCGAAGGTAAGCGGTGAGGATAATCAGCCGCTTAAGAGTTCTTTCTTTGATAAGGTGAAGGAGATATTCGAGTGAGGAGATGTCTTTCTATAACGTTCTTGATCCTCTTTATCGGCTTTAACGCCTCTTTTGCTCAGGGGGCAAGAATGTCTAACGAGGCCGCCGCCGAAGCACTTGGTTCTATCTTGAAGGAGATAGAGATAAGCGGCCCGGATGACAGGGTAGTAAAGAGACTTGAGAAATTTATAAAGGCAAACCCCAGGGCAAGCGTAGGGGACGAGGCGTTTTTTCGTCTTGCGGATATCTACATGGAGAAGAAGGACTTTGAGAAGGCAAGCCAGGTCTATCAGAGGTTGCTCTTTAAATTCCCGGACTCCGAATTCACCATAGAGGCCCTTTACGGGCTGGGGTACTGCCAGTACAGATTCGGCCAGCTAAACGCCGCCGCCACAACCCTTGAGGGCCTGGTCTCAAACCCCTCGGTCCCGCTTCTCCTTAAGGTAAAGGCCTCGATGCTTCTTGATCAAATCCGTTCAGTGGCTTCAACCTTCGAGTCTATAGAGGGCGAGAGCGGGGAGGGTTTTGCCATAGGCGCGATCTTGCCGCTTGAGGGCGATTACGCCGAGTTCGGCGAGAAGGCGCTTAAGGGGATACTCTTGGCCGCGAATGTCTTCGGCGGGGGCGGTGAGCCGGTGGAGGTTTACGTTCGCGAGCTTGGCCAGGAGAGAAGAGCGGCCAAGATGGTCGTCTACGAGCTAGCGAGGCTCAAGAGGGTGCAGGCCATTGTCGGACTCCTCTTGAGGGAGGCCGCGCCGGAGGCGGCGAAGAGGGCCCAGCAAAGGCGTATTCCGATGCTTGCCCTCTCCCAGCGCGAGGGCCTGCCCCGGACCGGGAGCTATGTCTTTAGAAGTTTTATGACGCTCTCAAAGCAGGCCGAAACTCTTGCCAGATACGCTTATGATATCAAGGGTTACAGGCGCTTCGCGATACTCAGCCCCAGAAATACTTACGGTAGAAAGCTTGCCGAGGCATTTAAGGGCGAGGTAATAAAACTCGGAGGCGAGGTCGTCGGGGAAAATACTTATGTCGTGGGCAAGTCTGATTTCGCCGTTGAATTAAAAGAACTCTTCATACTTGAGACCTTCGAGAGGCTTGAGGGCAGGAGGCTTATAAGGGAGTCCACCCCGGGTGTGGAGGTGGATGCCCTCTTTATTCCCGATAATTATGATGCCGTAGCGCAGATTGCCCCGTACCTTGCTTTCTACGGTTTACAGGATGTTGCGCTCCTGGGGTCCAATGGATGGAATTCGCCGTTCCTCACAGAGCTTGCCGAAGAACATGTCGAAGGGGCGGTCTTTGTCGACGGTTTTTTTGCCCGAAGCCAGAGAGAGGGTACGAAAGATTTTGTCGAGGCCTTTAAGCGTGTCTACGGTTACGAGCCGGGCCTTCTTGAGGCTGAATCTTATGACGCGGCGATGTTGCTTTTTCTCTCTATGGGCACAGGCGTTGATGAACCGCAAGACAGGCGTATGCTCAGGGACAGGCTTTTGAATGCCGAGGTATATCACGGCGCTACCGGCGATATCTATTTTGACGATTACGGAGAAGCGCTAAAGAGACTCTTTCTCCTGACCGTGGAAGCCGGCGAGATAAGGGAGGTCTCCGGACCTGTCGTGCTTGAAGAGGCAGAGGACGCTTTGGAAGCGGACGCAGAAGGCGAGGAGACAGAGGACGAGAGCATCCCGATACTGGATTACCTCCTAGACGCTGAGGAGGAGGCAGGTGAGCCGCAGCAAGAGGTTGATGATGCTGAGTCCGTGGCCGAAGAAGAACTTATCCTTGAGTTGGATGAGGAAGAGGAGAAAAAGAAGAAGAAAAAGAAGAAGAAAAAGTCGCGAAAAAGACGCCGCAAACGCATCTGGGATAAAGATGACGACTTTGACGAAGATATCCTTTAGAACGCCCGTCCAGGCGCTCTTTACGCCTCGGCCGGGCGTTCTTGGACTTACAATAGCCTTTACATGGCGCTTGTTTTTTGGTTATAATTAATTCATGGATAAGAGACAGCTCGACTATTTCAAGAATATTTTGAACGGCAATCTCGAAGAACTCCTGGCTGAGGCCGGAAAGACCGTAAGCGGTATGAGCGGGACGAAGGACGATAATTTTCCCGACCCGGCGGACAGGGCCAGCCTTGAGACCGACCGTAATTTTCTCTTGCGTGTAAAGGACCGGGAGCGAAAACTTATCTTGAAGCTCCAGGAGGCCATCGCTAGAATTAATGACGGTGAATACGGGGTATGCGAGATCTGCGGCGAGGATATTTCCGAGGAGAGGCTCAAGGTAAGGCCGGTTACAACATGCTGTATAGAATGTAAGACAGAAGAAGAAGAGCATGAGAAAAAGCAGAACTCCCTGCACTAGAAAGACTCGGTACAGGTTACCTCTGTTGTATTTTTAAAGCTTCCTTTTGCGGCCTTGCAGGGCTAACTCCCAGCCGGTCGTTAATCTAACAAAAAAAGTAGAAGAGAATATGTCTGAACTCAGAAAAGACCCAATTATCGGAAGATGGGTTATTATCTCGACTGAGAGAGGGCGCAGGCCCACTGAGTTTGTGATCTCGAACCCTCCCAAGCGTGAGGGTTTTTGTCCGTTCTGCTCAGGCAATGAGGACAAGACGCCGCCGGAGATCCTCGCATACAGGACTAACGGAGATAAGGCAAACTCCCCGGGCTGGCATATAAGGGTCGTGCCGAACAAGTACCCGGCGCTCAAGGTGGAGGGTGATTTCGAGCGTGACGGCTACGGGGTTTATGACAAGATCGACGGCATCGGCGCGCACGAAGTGATCATAGAGAGCCCGAATCATACGGATACCCTCGCTACGATCACTACGAAACAGTTTGAGGAAGTTCTCTGGGCTTATAGGGACAGGATCGTCGATCTAAGAAAGGACAAGAGGCTCAAATATACGCTGATCTTCAAGAACCAGGGCGATGCCGCGGGCGCGACTCTGGAGCACAGCCATTCCCAGCTGATAGCGCTCCCCATTATACCCAAGCGGGTCGCAGAGGAGATTGCCGGCTCTCTTGAGTACTACAACTATAAAGAGAGATGCATATTCTGCGACATAGTTAAGCAGGATATAAAGCAGGCCGAGAGGGTGATAGCCGAAGACCACGACTTTGTAGCCATGTGTCCGTATGCGCCTAAAGCCCCTTTCGAGGTATGGATACTTCCCAAGAAGCACGAGTCGAATTACGAGAACTGCCAGAAACACCACTACGAGGGGCTCTCAAGGCTATTCTCCGATATACTAAAGAGAATGGACAAGGTTCTCAATTTTCCATCATACAATTTTATTCTCCACACGGCGCCTTTGAAGGAGTCCAATATGAATCACTATCACTGGCACTTCGAGATCATGCCGAAGCTCATTAAGGTCGCGGGTTTTGAGTGGGGCTCGGGTTTTTATATTAATCCGACACCGCCGGAAGAGGCGGCAAAATTTTTAAGGGACGTAAAGATCTGATCCTTTAGCTCTCACGGGGCGGAGTCAAAGAGCCTTTTTTGCTGAAATTTAACCGGAGTTGGTGTAGAGTATAGTTGTAGGCGATAGTAATTCCTTATAAGCCTTGAAAAAGAAAAGCAGGCAATATTTTTACGGAGAGAGTCGGCTATGAAGAAGAGGGTCCTTGTAGTAGACGATGAGGAAGGTATCAGGTTCCTCTATAAGGAGGAACTGGAGGAGGAGGGTTGTGAAGTGGTGCTCGCCTCCGACGGCGAAGAGGCCCTCAAGCAACTTGATGCCGCTGGCGAGATAGACCTGGTACTCCTTGATATAAAGATGCCCGGCATGGACGGCGTTGAGGTGCTTAGAAGGATCAAAGAGAAGAGCAAAGATATTCCGGTCATCCTCTCCACGGCGTACCCCCATTATAAACATGAATTCGGCACCTGGGCGTGCGACGCTTATGTCGTGAAGAGTTCCGATCTTACCGAGCTTAAAGAGATCATAAGGGAAGTGCTTAAGAAGAAGGGGTGACCTTTTTTTGCCGTCTTAAATAGCCATAAGCCATAATGAGCGTCTCATAATCGGGGCGTTTCTTTGTTATGGGGGGTTAGCTCAGATGGGAGAGCGGCTGGTTCGCAATCAGCAGGTCGAGGGTTCGATCCCCTTGCCCTCCACCAATAGGA
>CBDVCO010000048.1:0-13966 GCA_965372515.1 uncultured bacterium
CCGCCACACCAGTGTGGTTTTATACCGCGCAACGAAATGATAATGGTCTACGAGGCCAGGCAGTACGCGGCGAGGCTATATATCATGACGGGGGGGGGAGTTAATCGAGAACCTTCAGGCGGTCGGCGGTCTCTATGACGAACCTCGTATAGGCGTCGGAGTGGTTGTAGGCCCGGATCGCCTTCCAGTTCTTCGAGCCCACAGCGGGGGTCTTGCCGTTCTCTTTCTTATCCCATCTGGAACGCTTCAGATAATAGGCTATCGAATATATGCAGTCCGTCAGATTATACGGGTCGGCCTCGTCTACATTTCCGCTCTCGCCGACAAAGTAACCGTTCAGCGATGAGGGTATGAACTGGCCGCAGCCTATCGCTCCCATATATGAGGAGGTGTAGTCGTAGATAGGTTTCTTCGTCCTCTCGGAATACTCGATCAGCTCCTTTAGCTGCCTGTAGGCGTATTTGCGCCTCTTTTCAACGAGGATGTACTGGGTCGTAAGGGCATTAATGGCCTTGAACCTGCCTTTGTCCCTTGAGAAATCCGACTCAACGCCGAGGATGCTCACTATGTAACGCGCGTCCACGCCGTACTTCTCTTCCGCGGCAGAGAGGTCGTCCTTGTGCTCCTTTATGAACTTCTTATAAATATGGATCCTCTTCTCAAGGCCGAAGCATTTCTTGTACCATTGATATGTCTCCTCGCCGGAGGCGACCTTCTTCTCCGGGTTATTCTTCGAGAGCTTCACGCCTGAGTCGTTAAGGCCGAATTCGGGACTATCAAATATCGCCTCTATCGTCTCTTTGGAGATCCCGTCCTTTCTAAGCGCCCTCTTAAGCTGCTTCAATTTGGCCTCTTCTTTGCGGGTAAGGTCGCACCTTGTCGTCACCTCTTTCATTGAGGAGACGGTGGTCGATCCTGCGCACCTGCCCCTCTCAGAATCTTTGGATTTATTGGGATCGGTCTTACCGGCCAGCGCATCAAAGTTCAGGCAGAGGAGAATTAGGACTATGTATAATGGGATATGTTTCATAGGAATTGCCTGTAAATGCAATAAAATACGTATGTCATATGATATAGTATATTATATAAAAAATCCAGTAAAAAATAACACTAAATTACAGAAAAAATGACAAAAACAGAGACATTCATATCACAATTTTTCGAAATAAATCTATCAATCTAATTACTTATATGTGACATCCTCTTTGACAACAAATAGGCCTAATTTAGATAACCTCTATGAATTTACAGCTGAAGGCTACGCCTTTTTTGAGTGGGCGAGAAAAACTGGATATTCCCTCACCTTCCCCTCGATCTCCTTATCTATCATGAAGCATGTCTCGAAAGTCGTCCCCTTGAACCCGCCCTCTTCGAGCATCTTTTTTAACCCCTCGCGGTCAAAACCGTGGTGACCCTCAAAGCCCTCATGGCCCGCGTGGAAGGAACCGTCGTCCAGGTCAAAGTCGGCAATACACAGTGATCCTCCAGGGACGAGGAGCCGATGAAAGGCGCCGAGCATCCGGGGGGTATCCTTTATATGATGGAGCGTCATCGAGATATAGATGAGGTCGAAAGTTTCATCCGACGGCGGCGGCTCTTTTGCAAGGTCGAGATAGACGGCCTTCATATTATCCACCCCTGAGCTCTTTATCTTCTCTCTTAGTACTTCGAGCATACCTTCAGAGTCGTCGGCGAGGGTGATCTCATTTAGATGGGGCTGGAGAAAAAAGCTCACCTGCCCCGTGCCGCATCCGTATTCGAACGCACGCATCTCTTTGGTGACTTGCGCTAGCTCTCTTATGCGCTCGGCAGTGACCCGAGCCCTCTCTATCTTCTCAGGGTCTGAGTCCCAGTCCCTGGCGAGTTTGTCAAAGTCTATTGCCACGCATATTCTCCTTTGGAATCTAAAGCTCTATTGGCGCTATTATAGCATGAAATTTTCAATCCGCGCCGGGTAATTTTTTTAGGGGGCTCTTCTGGAATGAAGTTTTCTTGAGGTTCTTTAGAGGACTTTTTGTTTTACTATCTATCTGCCCCCCCCCTCATTCTTTTAAGAGGGGGGGCAGATAGGTAATAAAGTTTTTGAAGGATTTTAAGGGCAACTGCGTTGCGGCGATATTTCGGGAACGATTTAGCGTGAACGACCCAGATTGCCTGAGCCGTATCTTAAAAGAGTGACGTAGGGAATATTAGCGTGCTCTGCACGTTCAAAAAAGTTCCCTCATGTATTTGCTCGGTCTTACCCGACCTCGGCGAGTTCGAGTCGTCCTTTCCAGCGAGCTTCAATCGTTTTTGCGATCCTTTTACCCTCTTCGCTTGTTAGCTCCGGGTCGCTCTTTAAGAAGGCGACCGCCTCTTCTCTGGCGGTTTTAAGGAGGTTCATGTCGGTTAAGGCCTCGGCAAGCCGAAAATCGGGCAGGCCCGATTGCCGCGCGCCGAGGAAATCGCCCGGGCCGCGAATCTTCAGGTCCTCCTCGGCTATCTTGAATCCGTCCAGGGTCTCCTCCATTACCCGAAGCCTCTTGTATGAATCGTCCGAAGCGGTCCACTGCGCAAGGAGCAGGCATTTTGAGGGGCGCTCTCCCCTGCCGACCCGGCCTCTGAGTTGATGCAGTTGAGCGAGGCCAAAACGCTCCGCGTGTTCAACTAGCATCAATGAGGCGTTCGGCACATCTACGCCCACCTCGATAACGGTCGTGGCGACGAGTATGTCTATCTCACCGTCCCTGAAACGCTCCATGACCTCTTCCTTTTCTATACTCTTCATGCGTCCGTGAATAAGGGCGACCGTAAGCCCGGGGAAGATGTCGTTATCGAGATGCCCGGCCATATTGGTAGCGTCTTTTAGGGGCAGTTCTTCAGACTCCTCGACGAGCGGGTATATAATGTAGGCCTGAGCGCCCTTTTTTACCTCATTCTTTATGGCGCTATATGCCTTCTGGCGCTCTTTTTCCCTTAGTATTACGGTCTTTATGGGCTGCCTGCCCTTTGGCATCTCGTCTATAAGAGAGACCTCCATATCGCCGAAGACCGTGAGGGCGAGCGTCCTCGGTATGGGGGTCGCGGTCATGATGAGCATATCCGGGGCCATGCCCCCTGGACCGGCCCTTCTTAGTTTTGCGCGCTGGAGAACCCCGAAGCGGTGCTGCTCGTCAATAACGACGAGGCCGAGATTCCTGAATTCCACATCCTTTTGAATGAGCGCGTGGGTGCCGATAATAAGCGAGGCTTTACCTGAGCTAATTTCTGTAAGTATATTATTTCTTTCACTTTTCTTAAGCTTTCCTGTAAGTAGTGTCGGCTCTATGGCTAGCATACTGGTAAGCTTCGTCATTGTAAGATAGTGCTGTTCAGCGAGTATCTCGGTCGGGGCCATGATAACGGCCTGATAGCCCGCCTCTATCGCCCTTAAGAGCGCCAGGAGGCTCACGATGGTCTTACCCGAGCCGACATCTCCCTGCAGGAGCCTGTTCATGGGGTGCGGGGCCGCCATATCGGCGTTTATCTCTCCAATTACCCTCTTTTGGGCTTTGGTAAGCACGAAATCGAGGCTCTTTATCAATTTTTCATCCAGCCTTGCGCTTTTCTCTCCTATAACTACGCTTATACCGGCCTCTTTCTTGACTTCAAGCCTCTTCATTGCCATGGATAGCTCAAGGGAGAATAGCTCGTCGAATACGAGGCTCCCCCTACAGGCGCGAGCCGATGCCTCGTCCTCTTTGGAACCCTCGTCAAAGAGGGCGTGAGCGCCCTTTATGGCGCTCTCAAGGGGCTTTAGGCCCCGTCTTGTAAGGACCTCCCCGGGCACGGCCCCGTCAAGAGTGCCGGCGAACTCGCTTACGACATTACCCGCGAGCTTTCTTATGGTCTTCTGATGGAAGTTCTCTATCTGAGAATAGATGGGGACTATGCCGGCTGTAGCCTCTAGAGCCTCATCATCATCCAGGAACTCGACATCGGGATGGATCATCTCTTTTTTCCCGGCGTAGTTTTGAACGGTCCCGTAAAGGAGAAGCTTACGCCCCGGGGTGTAGCGTTTCTTCAGATAGTCGCCCTTGAAATGAAACCACTTGGCCATCATTATGCCGGACGAGTCGCTGATGGCGGCCTCGAATACCCTTCTCCTGCCGTAGCGCGCCACACCAGCGGCCATGACCTCGCCAGTGGTCACATTCGCCTCGCCTATGGTAAGCTCGCTAATCTTTCTAATGTCACGCCTGTCCTCGTAGCGTATAGGCAGGTAGTAGAGCATATCCTCTATAGTATTCAGGCCCTTCTTCGCCAGGCGCCCCGCGAGCTTGGGACCGATGCCCTTAACATAAGTTAGCGGCGTATCAGCTTTTTTTTTTGGTATTGGTTTTGGTGTTGGTTTTTTTGGGGGTTCTGATTTTAGTTTTGGTTTTTGCGGTCTCTTTGCGGCTGCACTCTCCTCTTCGACATCCTTTATAGTGGCGTCGCCAAGATCTCCTAAGGTTAGTATTGCGTTCTCTATCCGCTCTTGCTTTTCTTTACGCTCCAGATTTTCAAACCCCAGGAAAATGTTTCTTAGATAGATCAGGTCCTCGACCGTATCCTTGTTCTTTGCCGCTTTAATGCCGTCGGCAATGAGGCCGTCAACGAGTTTTTCCAGCCCCTTTATGGTATCGAGGTTAGCGAAATCGTCCCTGGCGGCATAGGCAAAGGGCTTTAGAAGGGCTGCGATGATATCGGGAAGCTCTTTCATGTCATACCCGGGAAATAGCGCAAAGGTGTAGAAAAAAGAGGGCCGTTAGAGCTTGCGTGCAACTTAGCCAAGCTCCTTATGGTACTGCTGAATGCTCTTTACGTCGAGGCCGCCCTTTAAGATGGTCTTTATCCCCCTTGTCGCGGCCTTTGCCCCGGCTACTGTGGTGAAATACGGCACGCCGTGCTCAAGCGAGGTGCGCCTAAGCGAATAGGAATCGGCAATGGACTGGAGGCCGAAGCTCGTATTTATGAGCATATCGACCTCGTTACTCTTTATCCTGTCCACGATATTGGGCCGCCCCTCGGTGACCTTATGCACAAGTTCGGCCTCAATTGAATTGGCCTCAAGGAAGCGGAGCGTACCGGAGGTCGCGATTATCTTAAAGCCTATCTCGGAAATCTCCCTTGCCACCTCAAGCAGAGGTTCCTTGTCCTCGTCCCTCACGCTTATAAAGACCGTGCCCTCGAGAGGCATCTTATTGCCCGCGCCGATCTGCGCGCGGGCAAAGGCGCTCCCGAAGTCGTCGCCTATGCCCATCACCTCCCCGGTGCTCTTCATCTCGGGGCCAAGCAGGCAGTCGACGCCGGGGAATTTCAGGAACGGGAAGACCGCCTCCTTAACGGATGTATATGGAGGGGTGATCTCTTTTTCGAAGCCAAGCTCTTTTAAGCTCGCCCCGAGCATGATCTTCGTAGCAATTTTGGCTAGCGGCCTGCCTATGGCCTTACTCACAAAGGGAATCGTCCGTGACGCCCTGGGGTTTACCTCGATCACATAGACCTCATTATCCTTGACCGCGAACTGGACATTCATCAGTCCCCTCACGTCAAGCTCTTTAGCGAGAGCTATCGCCTGAGAGCGAATCTCGTCGAGCACGCCGGAGCCGAGCGAATAAGGCGGTATGGAGCAGGCCGAATCGCCCGAATGGACTCCCGCCTCCTCGATATGCTCCATTATGCCGCCGATCACGACGTCCGTACCGTCGGAGACGATGTCGCAATCGACCTCTATGGCCGCCTGCAGAAAGCTATCGACGAGTACCGGGTGTTCGGGTGATGCCTCGACAGCCTTGGTCATATATTCGATCAGGCTCGCCTCCTCGTATACGATGACCATGGCCCTGCCGCCAAGCACATAGCTCGGCCTTACCATCACCGGGTAGCCTATCCCGCCCGCCACGCTAACGGCCTCGTCTATGGAACGCGCAATGCCGCTAGCCGGGCGCTTCAGGCCGAGCTTTTCAAGAAGCTCGTCGAAGCGTTCACGGTCCTCGGCCCTGTCAATAGAGTCGCTTCCCGTGCCGAGTATCTTTACGCCCGCTTTTTCAAGAGGTACGGAAAGCTTTAGAGGGGTCTGCCCGCCAAGCTGGACGATAACCCCGTAGGGCTTTTCCTTATCGACTATCGCCATGACGTCCTCGAAGGTGAGGGGCTCGAAGTAGAGCCTGTCCGATGTGTCGTAGTCCGTGGAGACGGTCTCGGGATTGCAGTTGACCATTATGCTCTCCACCCCAAGGTCTCGGAGCGCGAAGCTCGCGTGGACGCAGCAATAGTCGAACTCAACGCCCTGGCCTACCCTGTTGGGGCCGCTACCGAGTATCATCACCTTCTTGTTCTCTGTGGGGCTGGCCTCACAAATTGATGCGGGCTCACCATCGTTATCGTCGACATTATAAAAAGGACGCTCATAGGTCGAGTAGAGATACGGCGTGTGCGCCTCGAATTCGGCGGCGCAGGTATCGACTCTCTTAAAGACAGGGGTAATTTTGTTCTTAGCGCGCATAGCACGAATGGCCGGCTCGTCAATACCTGTTAAAGTTGCAATTATAGAATCAGCGAGACCCGCCTCTTTGGCTAAGCGCAAAAGCTCAGGCCCTAGCTTTTCTTTTTGATCTTTAAGCTCAGTCTCAATATCGACGATCTCCTTAAGCCTAGCAAGAAACCACTGGTCAATATGCGTGAGCTCATATATCTCGTCTATTGAAACATCGAGGCTCAACAGCGCGGCTATATAAAATATCCTCTCTGCTGTCGGAATTTTTATATGCTTTTTGAATGCCTTTATTGTATCTTCGCCGTGTTCGTACTCTCGACCCGGCGTCCTGGTTATAGGAGCGGGATCTCCGGTCTCAAGAGAGCGCAGCGCCTTACCGAGAGATTCGTTAAAAGTCCTGCCTATACTCATCACCTCCCCCACGCTCTTCATCTGGGTCGTAAGTGTCGGCTCGGCTCCGGGAAATTTCTCGAATGTAAACCGAGGTATCTTTACGACAACGTAATCTATAGTAGGCTCAAATGACGCCGGGGTCTCTTTCGTAATATCGTTCGGTATCTCATCGAGCGTATAGCCCACAGAGAGGAGCGCCGCTATTTTGGCGATCGGGAAACCCGTGGCCTTGCTCGCGAGCGCGCTCGAGCGGCTGACCCTGGGGTTCATCTCTATCACGCATACGCGCCCGTTCTCCGGGTTTACGGCGAACTGTATATTCGACCCGCCGGTATCTACGCCTATCTCCCTGATTATATCGATAGAGGCGTCGCGGAGTATCTGGTACTCCTTGTCGGTAAGTGTCTGGGCCGGGGCCACTGTGATGGAGTCTCCGGTGTGTACGCCCATGGCGTCGAAGTTCTCGATGGAACAGATGATGACGACGTTATCCGCGTGATCGCGCATCACCTCAAGCTCGAACTCCTTCCAGCCGATTATCGACTCCTCGATCAGCACCTCGTTCGTCGGCGAGGCGTCGAGCCCCGCCAGCACCATCTCACTGAATTCCTCGCTGTTATAGGCTATACCGCCGCCCGTTCCGCCAAGCGTAAACGACGGCCTGAGTATCACGGGGAAATCGAGCTCTTCCGCTATCTCTTTGGCCTGTTCAAGGCTGTTGGCAACGCCGCTCTTGGGGATATCGAGATCGATCCTCTGCATGGCCTCCTTGAAGAGCTCGCGGTCCTCGGCCTTTTTTATCGAATTGCTGTTCGCCCCGATAAGCTCGATACCCAGGTCGGTCAGGAGGCGTGATTCAAAAAGCTCAAGGCTCACATTGAGCGCGGTCTGCCCGCCCATTGTCGGAAGGATCGCGTCGGGCTTTTCGATCTCGATCACCTTCTTTAATATCTCGGCTGTTATGGGCTCGATGTAGGTGGCGGTCGCGAGATCGGGGTCGGTCATGATGGTGGCCGGGTTGGAATTTACAAGGACCACCTCATAGCCCTCGGCCATAAGGGCCTTACATGCCTGAGTACCGGAGTAGTCGAACTCGCACGCCTGTCCGATGACGATCGGCCCGGAGCCGATGATCAGTATCTTCTTTATGTCCTCTCTCTTTGGCAAAAAAAAATCCCCTTTCCTATCTTATGATCTTAGGCCTATGATTTTACGCTTAAGATTTTACGTTGCTCTCCATCATCTCTACAAAACGTGTAAAGAGATAGCGCGAATCATGCGGCCCGGGCGAACTCTCCGGGTGGTACTGGACGCTGAAGAGCATCTTATCTTCAACAGCGAGCCCCTCTACGGTATTGTCGTTCAGGTTTATATGCGTAATATCAGCGAGCCCCTTCATCGAGTCGGCATCTATCGCAAAGCCGTGGTTCTGGCTCGTGATCTCCACCTTGCCTGTAGATAGATCCTTTACCGGCTGGTTTGCGCCCCTGTGGCCGAACTTCAGCTTGAAAGACTCTCCGCCAAGCGCGAGTGAGATGATCTGATGGCCAAGACAGATGCCGAATATCGGGAGCTTTCCGATTAGCGCCTTGACCGTCTGAGTTGCGTAAGTAACAGGCTCAGGGTCGCCCGGACCGTTTGATAAAAAGACCCCGTCGGGCGCCATCTTCAAGACCTCTTCTGCGCTGGTAGATGCAGGGACGACCGTAACATCGAAACCATAGGTGACTAAGCATCGCAGGATATTTAACTTAATACCAAAGTCAAATGCGACAATTTTAAATCGCCTCGAAGGCGCTGCCTCTTTAGAGCCGTCAAGAGACCAGAGCCCCTCGTCCCATTTGTAGGCCTTATCAATCGTAACGGACTTTACGAGGTCTTGGCCGATCAGTGTCGGAAGGGCCCTCGCCTTCTCAACAAGGTTCTTTGGGTCCATATCTACGGTACTTATCACTCCGCTCATAGCCCCCTTGTCACGGATTAGTATCGTAAGCGCCCTGGTGTCGATGCCGCTGATCCCAACGATCTTATTTTCCAAAAGATAATCATTAAGCGACCTCTCGCTTCGCCAATTACTCGGGTGCGGGCAGTTCTCTTTTACGATAAAACCCTCTACCCAGGGCCTTCTCGATTCGACATCTTCAGAGTTAATACCGTAGTTGCCGATCTGCGGATAGGTCATCGTAACAATTTGTCCCTTGTACGAAGGGTCGGTCAGTATCTCCTGATAACCCATCATTGAGGTATTAAAACAGACCTCTGCCGAAACCTCGCCCAAAGAACCGAACGAGAGCCCCTCAAAGACTGAACCGTCAGAGAGTGCGAGTATCGCTTTTTTATTATTATTCGCCATTATATTTTTTAGCTATCCGCGTCGTAAACCAGCTTTCCGTCAAGGATCGTCTTAACGACCTGCCCTTTTAGTTTGCGCCCTCCAAAGGGGGTGTTCTTCGATCGAGATAAGAATTTTGACGGATCGACCGTCCACTCTTTTTCCAGATCGATTATCGCGACGTCTGCCGCGCTACCTACCTTGAGCGTACCCTTATCGAGCCCCATAACTCTGGCCGGGCCGCTGGTCATCCTCTCAATCGCGTCAACAAGCGGGAGTTCTTTTTTATTTACAAGCTCGAGCACAAGAGCAAGAGAGGTCTCAAGGCCGACTATTCCGTTTGCCGCCGCGTCGAACTCCACATCCTTTTCGATCGACGAGTGCGGGGCGTGGTCGCTTGCTACGGCGTCGATGGTCCCGTCTTTAAGTCCTTTAACGAGCGCCTTCACGTCCTCCTTGGTCCTTAGAGGCGGGCTCATCTTCGCGTTTGTGTCATAACCGTCAATAAAGCTGTCGTCAAGCACCAGATGGTGCGGCGCGGCCTCTGCGCTAACTTGTACGCCGCGTTTCTTTGCCGACCTTATAAGCTCTATTGCCCCCCTGGTGCTTACGTGCGCTATGTGGAGTCTGCCGCCTGTAAGCTCTGCTAGATTGATATCGCGCGCGACCATCGAGTCCTCACTGGCGTTCGGTATTCCGCGTAGCCCTAACCTTGTAGCAACCTCCCCTTCGTTCATAACGCCGCCGGAATTTATACAAAGGTCTTCGGCGTGGGTTATAACCGGCATATTAAAGATCTTTGCGTACTCAAGCGCGCGGCGCATGAGGGAGCCGTCGGCTACGGGAAGCCCGTCGTCGCTTAACGCCACGCAGCCCGCTTCATATAATTCGCCGAACTCACTCAGGGTCTCGCCGAGCATGTTGACACTCACGCTTCCAACGGGAAATACATTGGCGAAGCCAGCCTCTTTGGCCTTACGTATTATCAGCCTCGTTACAGAGGCGCTGTCATTTACAGGCTCGGTATTGGCCATGGCGAGTACGCTCGTAAAACCTCCGGCACTCGCCGCTCTGGTCCCGGTAGCGATCGTCTCCTTATACTCTTCTCCGGGCTCCCTTAAATGGGTATGGATATCGACAAGACCGGGGACTACCAGAAGGCCGGTAGCGTCGATAATATCCCATCCCTCACCGCCCTCGATAGCCCCCTCTTTATGTTCCCTGACAGAGGCGACCGTGCCGTTCATAACGACTATGTCGAATAAGCCGTCCTTCTTTGAAGCGGGGTCAATGAGCCTGCCGCCTATTATACCCAGCCTCTTCATTCGCTCTCCTCCCTCTCCTCCTTTGTACCGCCGATGAGCAGATAAAATAGCGCCATGCGAAGCGCCACGCCGTTTGTCACCTGGTCGGTAATAAGGGAAAAGGGGCCGTCTGCGACCTCGGGGCTTATCTCAACACCCCTGTTCATCGGGCCGGGGTGAAGGATTATCAAAGAGTCCTTGGCGCCGGTCAGCCTGGCGCTCGTTAGCCCGTAGAGATTCGAGTATTCCCTCAAGGTCGGTATGGCCGCCCCGCGTTGCCTCTCCATCTGAATGCGTAGCATCATGACAACGTCAGCGTCTTTTATGGCCTTTTCCATATCACACTCCACCTTACAGCCAAGCTTCTCTATTCCCATCGGCAGCATCGTCGGCGGCCCGCAGACGGTAACCAGTGCGCCAAGCTTTGTAAAGGCGTAGATATTAGAGCGAGCTACGCGCGAGTGCCTTATGTCGCCTACGATTACGACCTTAAGACCTTTAACAGACTGCTTTTGTTCAATTACCGTAAATAGATCGAGAAGGGCCTGGCTCGGATGTTCATGAAAACCGTCGCCCGCGTTTATCACGGAGCAGTTAAGGAGCCTTGAGAGCATCAGGGGCGCTCCAGAGGCCGAATGTCTAACTACGATGCAATCCGGCTTCATGGCCTCAAGGTTCATTGCCGTGTCACTTAGGGTCTCACCCTTGTTGACACTGCTCTGCGCGACGCTTATATTTATAGCGTCAGCGCTCATCCGCTTTGCCGCTATCTCAAAGCTGGTCCTCGTCCTGGTGCTCGACTCATAGAAGAGATTTATTATGGTCTTTCCGCGAAGTGTCGGGACCTTCTTGATATCGCGCTCCGAGACCTCTTTAAATGAAACGGCCGTCGAGACGATAAGCTCTATCTCTTCGCTCGTAAGCTCCTCTATGGAGAGTAGGTCTTTCTTCGCTAACTTCACTTGCGCCTTCTATCTCCTATAGCGTTGATCTGAACCTCGCTCGCATCGTCAGTCTCTGTTAAGAGCACCTTCACCTCTTCATCAATGGAGGTCGGAAGGTTTTTACCTACATAGTCGGCCTTTATGGGCAGTTCTCTGTGCCCCCTGTCCACCAACACCGCCAGCTGGATGGAGGTCGGCCTGCCGAAATCCATGAGCGCGTTCATCGCCGCCCTTATCGTACGCCCGGTATAGAGGACGTCGTCCACCAGGACGACGATCTTCGAATCTATCGAGACCGGTATATCCATCTCTTTTAAAGCGGGCTGGTCGTCTTTAAGCCCGAGATCGTCTCGGTAGAGTGTGGCGTCAACCGTACCGAACGGAATTTCCGCACCCTCCTCGATCTCTTCGATCTTCAGTTTCAGGCGCTCGGCAATATGCCGACCCCTCGTCGGGATACCGAGAATAACTATGTCGCCGGTGCCCTTGTTCCTCTCAAGTATCTCGTGAGCGACCCTGGCAATCGCCCTATCTATAGCCAAACTATCCATCTTTACCATAAAAGCCATCCGTTCTTATTATGACGCGGACAAAAAAATACCCCCGCTACCGAACAAAACCGGCTACAGAGGTGTACGCTATTTTCCCATCCAACTGTCATCTGCTCCCCTTCTTAATCTCACAGGATTAAATTAAAGGGTTTTTAAAATATATGTGTCTTTTATTCGGCTATTAATACTCAGTCTTTATCTTACCCGTTTCCCGGATAGTAAACCTGAACCTGCGCTCGTAATAGTTAAGGAACTTCTTATCGACATGGTAGTTAATGGTTATTCTGATATCATCTGCTCTCCTGTCGACTATAATATCATCCGGGTCGATAGGTAGCTCCCATTCTGCAACCTTGGCAATAATGTGCTCCAGCAACTCATCCTCGTCGTAGAGATGGGCGATCTCGACCTGCCCCTCTACCTCAAGCTTCATCATCTGATGCTTGTAATACATTGGTATGAGCACATAACCCAGATAGACGACGGTCGCAATGATCACAACCCATATGATGTGACTTCGCTTCATCCGAGAGCTATTGTCGAGGAAAAGTCGTTCATCACAATTCTAACAGTACCCTTTAAACGAACAAATAGTCAATACCTTTTTATCCTCGGGCTGAACTAAATAGAATTTCTCGTCTCTACCTGCCTACACTTGTGTAGTCAAAGCCCATTCGGGCCATCAGGGCCGGTTTATAGACATTTCTAAGGTCTATAATGACAGGCTTGGTTAAAAGCTCCTTGATGCGGTCAAGGTCAAGCTTTCTAAACTGGTTCCATTCGGTAAGGATCAAGAGCGCGTCAACACCAGTTGCGGCCTCGTAAGGATCCGCGCAAAAGGCGACGCTCGCGGGGAGCTCGCCCCTGGCATTATCCATAGCCTCCGGGTCATAGGCCCTGATACCCGCGCCCTCGCCAATGAGCTTGGAGACTATCTTTATCGCGGGCGAATCCCTTATATCGTCTGTCCTCGGCTTAAAGGCGAGGCCCAAAACGCCAATGGTTAGGCCGTCTAAAGAGCCGAGCGCCCCCCTGATCTTATCTACCATTGAGTCTATACGCCGCTGGTTTACATCTATAACCGCCTCCACGATCTTGAACCTGCAGCCGTGCTCAGCGCCTATATTAGCGAGCGACAATGTATCCTTGGGGAAACAAGAGCCGCCGTATCCGGGGCCGGCGTGGAGAAACTTCGACCCGATCCTCTTATCCAACCCCATCCCCTTTGCCACCTTATGGATATTAGCGCCGACCTTCTCGCATATATCAGCCATCTCGTTTATAAATGTTATCTTTGTCGCTAGAAAGGCGTTGGAAGCGTACTTTATAAGCTCGGAGGTCTCGACGTCGGTGATGACGAACGGGGTCTCTATCAGATAGAGCGGGCTGTAAAGCTCCTTTACCATATCGATGGCCTTCTGGCTTCTGCCGCCTATGACCACGCGGTCGGGTCTCATAAAGTCCTCGATCGCCGAACCCTCTCTAAGGAACTCGGGGTTAGACACTATATCGAATTCATGCTCTTCGCTCTGGGTCTCGTTTATGATCTTCTCAATCAGCGTTCCGGTGCCGACAGGGACGGTGCTCTTGGTGACTATCACCTTATAGCCGTTCAGGTTCTCGGCTATGGTTCTCGCGACCTCCTCGACATAACCAAGGTCGGTCTTGCCGTCTTTTCCCGGAGGGGTCCCGACCGCTATAATTATTATCTGGGCCTCGCGGATGCTCTTCTTTAGGTCAGTGGAAAAACTCAGCCTTCCTTCCGCCTCATTGGCGCTAACCAGTTCCTCAAGGCCGGGCTCATATATCGGGATCTTTCCATTATTTAGCGCCTCTATCTTGGCCTTGTCATTATCAACGCAGGTTACCGTAACGCCGAAATCGGCGAAACAAGTGCCGGTCACAAGACCGACATAGCCAGTGCCTATTACGCAGATACGCAT
>CBDVCO010000049.1:0-13922 GCA_965372515.1 uncultured bacterium
CCTTTTTATAAAAAGGTTCTCTCATGAAAATCATGTCTCAAGGCGTTTTATAACATCCACGACCTTGCCGATGATCTCGAATTTTTTTGTGCTGTCGATCGGAATTGGCTGCATTGAGGGGTTTTCGGGCTTGAGGAAGATCTGATCGTCTTTTTTAATAAACCTTTTAACGGTAGCTTCGTCGTCTATCATCGCTACGATGATCTCGTTATCCGCGGCGTCTTTCTGGGGACGTATTAGTAGGAAGTCATCGTTCTCTATGCCCGCCTCTATCATGGAATCGCCGACGGCCCGAAGGAGGAAGGCCCCCTCGCATCTGAAAAAGGAACTGTCGAGCGTGACGTAGCCCTCTATATCCTCTATGGCGAGTTCGGGAGCGCCCGCCCTGACCCTGCCGGCTATGGGTATTGAAATGGCGTTAGGGGGTAGCGTTGGGCTACCAGCTTGGGGATAGATAACCTCGATCGCCCTCGATTTCCTGGGCTCTCTCTTGATAAATCCCTTCTTTTCCAGGCTATCGAGGTGTTTTCTCGCGTTATTAGGCCCTTTTATCGACAAAAAGGCGCAAATATCCCTGAGACTAGGCCCGTAGCCGTGCTCTTTGATATGGGCTTTTACAAAACCGAGGACCTCAAGTTGTCTTTTGGTAAGCCCCTTTGCCACTAAACCCCCTGTAAGTATTGATATTTCGGATAGCCCCCCTCTAAAGAGGGTTATTTTTGTTATCCTTTATGCATAAATTGTAGTCAAATTTCGGGAATCTGTCAAGCGGGGTAATAAAAAGGGGGGACTTAGAAGCTCTCCTCACCGGGGGTTATCGTCCACAGAAGCTTCCAGTTATTATCGTTTGTATTTTCGAGCGCGGCAATGGTGGCGGTCTGAAAGAATACGTTCTCTTTTTGCTCGTCTCCGCATATCAGGATGGAAGCGAGCCTTGGAAGGTGGGGGAGGTGACCGACTATCATGACCTCCTCGTTCATATCCTTAAGCTTCCCTGCCCACTCTCCAGGGTCGTCGTTCGGAGCGAGCCCGTCCGCCATCTCGTTCTTGTTAAGCGGGTTCAGGTGGTCGGCCAGAACCTCGGCGGTCTCTTTAGCTCTTGTCTTAGAGCTATGAAAGATCGTCGATGGTCTAGCATTGCGCTCGAGCGCGGCGCGGGCCGTCGCCTCAACAAGCTTACGCCCCTTGGGGGTGAGACCCCTGGCCGGGTCTTCGGCCGGGCTTTTGGCCTCACCATGGCGGACCAGATAGACTATCACGAGAACCTCCTGGCTTGTGTAATCATCCTCGTTTAAGCCTGCCATAAAACTGAAGCTAATTCAACATATCTGCTTATTGACCTTATGAGGTTATCTTGATACTTTTGGTCTGTTAGCATTTTTTACTATACGACCCTATCAAAGGTATTATTTATGAGTATTTTCGAGGCCGTCTTACTGGCCCTTATTCAGGGAATTACCGAGTTCCTTCCTATATCGTCGAGCGCGCACCTGATACTTTTGCCGAAACTCACTGGGCTCCCCGACCAGGGGCTCGCCTTCGACGTGACGCTCCATATGGCCACCTCGCTCGCGATATGTATCTATCTTCGTAGAGACTTAAAGAGCCTCGCTAGCGGCCTCTTTGCTTTGGTCATAAAAAAAGGCTCAACAAATAGCCAGATGAGAGACGAGGGCACTCTTGCCTTAAAGATCCTCTTTGCGACCGTACCCGTAGCCGTTGCGGGTTTTTTGGCGCACGACTTGATCGCTGACTCGCTTCGCTCAACAGAGGTAATCGCGCTCTCGAGTATTTTCTGGGGGGTGGTGCTATGGCTTTCAGACAGACATCCGGGCACGGGGGAGCTTCGCGGCAAAAGGGGTGTGGGCTGGAAGACAACTATCTTTGTAGGGCTGGCGCAGGCCATAAGCCTTATACCGGGAACAAGCAGGTCCGGCATTACCATTACCGGCGGGCTCTTTATGGGACTTAGCAGAAGCAGTGCCTTGAGGTTCGCCTTCCTCCTCTCCATACCTGTATCGATTCTCGCGGGCGGCTATGAGACGGCCAAGCTCGTTAAGCACGGGGTGGACGCGGACGTGATATTTTTGATCGTAGGTTTTGTAGTCGCCTTTGTCTCGGCCTACCTGGTGATACACCTCTTCTTAAAGCTCGTCGAAACCTTCTCCTTGAAAGGCTTTGTCATCTACAGGGTGCTCCTTGGGATTTTTTTACTCCTGCTTTTTTAAATAAAAAAGCCCGCCTTGCTAAAAAGCAAGGCGGGCTAATTATTAAACTCCCTAGCGAAAAGCTCTAAAGTGCCGCCCCGCTTTTATAAGCGGGGCGGCTTGGCAAATAATTCTCTAAAAAGAATCTCTATATATAATAGAACCACTCTTCGTAATCGGTGTTCGAGCCCTTCACAATATCGAAGAACTTGTCCTGTATCTTCTTTGTGACTGGGCCGGGCTTGCCCGTGCCGATAGTTCTATCGTCGACTTCCCTGATCGGCGTGACCTCGGCGGCGGTACCGGTGAAGAAGGCCTCGTCCGCTATGTAGAGCTCGTCGCGTGTAAGGCGCTCTTCTCTAACCTCCAGGCCCTCGTCTCTGGCGGCCCTTATAACTGAGTCCCGGGTTATGCCCTTGAGTATCGAGGTCGGGCTCGTCGTGTAGAGGACGCCGTTTTGAACCATGAAGATATTCTCGCCGCTTGCCTCTGAGACGTAGCCCTCGGTGTCCAAGAGAAGCGCCTCATCGTAGCCCGCGCTCACCGCCTCCCTCTTGGCCATAATCGAGTTCACATAGTGGCCGGTTATCTTAGCCTTGGTCATTGAGACATTTACGTGATGTCTGGTAAAGGAGCTTACCTTGACACGGATGCCGCTGTTTAGACCCTCTTCTCCTAGATAGGCCCCCCATGCCCAGGCGGCTATCGCCACCCTTATCTTGTTGTCCTGAGGAAGGATCCCCATCGCGCCGTCGCCTATGAAGACCAGAGGGCGGATATATCCCTCGTCCAAAGAGTTGGCCTTAAGTGTCTCGACTATCGCCTTATTGATCTCGTCTTGCGTGTAGGGGATCTCCATCTGGCCGATATGGGCAGAGGCAAAGAGCCGACTGGTGTGCTCCTTAAGTCTAAAGATCTGGCTACGCCCGTCCCCCCGCTTATAGCACCTTATGCCCTCGAAGACGCCGAGGCCGTAGTGGAGCGTATGGGTTAGTATATGGACATTGGCCTTATCCCAATCGAGCATCTCTCCATCGAGCCATATTTTTTCCGCTTTTACCACTTGCCTCTCTCCTTAAAACGTCTCATCTGTAGAATTAAATGTAGATAATGAAAATAGAGGTTAGCTTATTAAAATCGACCGAAAAAATCAATCCCTATCTTGGCGGGGCTCTTGCTCTACGAGCTCATGCTCCACAGCCCCAGCCTTTTCGATCGCGGCTCTATTTTCGTGGGCCACGTCCGCCACCTCAAAGCCGTCTCCCTTCGCGTGAAAATATATAACGCTTCTTTCAGCCGCCTTTACAAAACTCACAACGTTATACGCATCAAACTTTATTACCTTTAGCTCCTCAACGCTATCGAGGCTAAATTCAAATTTATCGAGAAACCAATCTCCGATCCTCTCAAGTTCTCTCCCGGCCTCTTCCCTCGGGGCAAACTCCAGTTTTTCGACAATAACCACCGGTGTAGAATTCAGCGTTATCATATCCGAGAGGTCGAGTACGTCGCTATTTAGCATAACCACGCACCCCCTTGAGTCGTACGGCCTCTCAAGGCGCGGCGGGTCATCGGTGCCGTGAACCCAGATGCCATAGCCCGTCTTGCCTTGAAACTTATCTACTGGATTGGGATAGTCGAGAACTATCGCGCGCGCGCCGTATTTGGCAGGAAGCTCCTCATCCTCTAAAAACTCGGTCAGGAAATAGACGCCCTCCGGGGTCTTGAGGTCATCCTCGACAAGCTTATCGCCGCGCTTTTTTCCCGTGGTAACCCTGACACTCTTTACCAGGCGCTCCCCCTGGTAGAAAAAGAGGCGGTGCGTGCTCTTTTCCACTATGATTGCGCTTTCGTCGGCTATATGGAGCAGGGGCGCCGGGTAAAGGTCATCAGTGACCTCCGGGCAAAGAGCGTTACCCGCCCGGGGCAAAAGCAAAAAGAGAGATAACATAAAGAGCCGGGCTGTGATGCGCAAACTTACCACGCCCACCTAGTTCTCTTCTATAACGGCGCTCTCTATGGGACTCTCCGGGCTTAACTCTTTCGCCTCTTTGTATGAATTAAGCTCGCTTACATTGCCGCTCATATTACAATTGCCTTCAAAGAGAACGCCCTCGCATATGATGAGGTTGGGTGTCATGATATCGCCCCTTACCTTGCCGGGTTTATTTAGTTCCACCCTCGTCTTTGCGTTGATCGTTCCCTTGACCTCTCCGTGGACTATGACGCTGTCGACACTTACATCGCCATCTACAACGCCTCCGTCGCCAACGATCAAGACTCCGCCGGAGGTGACGTTTCCCGTAAAGTGTCCCTCAACCGTTACGGTTCCCTCAAAACTTAGATTGCCTTCTACGCTCATGCCCTTTCCAATAAAGCCGTTTATCTGACCGAACTCCCTTTTGTTATCTATCGTAATCTCTTTCTCTTCATTTTCGTTCTTTCCAAACATATTTGCCTCCTGAGTATTAAGGATTGAAAATGCTCTTTCGTAATGGATGTAGCCCTAAAAAACTCTAACTCAACCAAGCGACATGAGAAGTTCGATCAACCTCTCCCTCTCCTCTGTTGAGTAGTATTCAAAAGTGATATGTCCCTTTTTATTTTTTTCCTTGACCGTGACCTTGGTAGAGAAGATCCTCCTTAGGCCCTCCTCGACAGCTTTAAACTCGTCGCCCCTGCCGGCAGCGTCCCGCTTTTCGCTCGCGCCACCCTTGCCCTCGCCTTTCAAAACCTTTTTGGCCAAAGTTTCGGTCGCCCTGACCGAGAGCTCTCCTGAAAGCACCTTCCTCAGGATCTCTCTTTGAGCCGCATGGCTCGCAATCGAGAGAAGGGCCTTGGCGTGGCCCATGCTGATCGTGCCTTTGCTTATCTCCTTTTTGACCACCATGGGAAGCTTTAGAAGCCTTAAGTAATTCGCTATTGTAGCCCTTGGCTTTCCGACCTTCTTTGCGACCTCTTCCTGCGAATGGCCGAAACCTATAAGGGTGTGGTACGCCTTAGCCTCGTCTATCGCGTTTAGGTCCTCACGCTGAATATTTTCTACAATGGCAAACTCCAGGCTCTCCTCATCCGAGACGTCGATCACTACGACCGGCACCTCGACGAGCCCGGCAAGCTTGGAGGCCCTTAACCTCCTCTCCCCGGCTATAAGCTCAAAGCCATCCATGTCGCGCCTTACCACAAGGGGCTCGATGATCCCCTTCTCTTTAATGGAGGCGGTAAGCTCTTCTAAAGCGATTTCGTCAAAAGATTTCCGCGGCTGAAACCTGTTGGGGGTGATATCGTCTATCTTGCATGAAAAATATCTGCCGCTCTCCGCCCTGGCTCCCGAATCTACATTCTCCTTGATAAGAGCGCCAAGTCCCCTTCCGAGCACCTTCCTTTTAATCAATTTTCACCCCTCCAGAGCATTGAAAATTTCATTCAGCCGGATCGTCAATATCTAGTAAACTATTGTTTCTAATAGCTTTTCTTGGTTTTTAACATCTCTCTTCGCCCGTCTTCTCAAAAACTCTTTGCTTAGCGCATGATAACTAAGCGCCCCGGAAGATTGCGGCGCGTAGAGCATAACGGGCTTACCAAAACTCGGGCTTTCGCTTAACCGTACATTTCTCGGTATAACGGTCGCATATGTTTTCTTGCCCAGGTGGCCGCGTATCTCATCGGCCACCTGATGCGAGAGGTTGTTTCTCGGATCGAACATCGTAAGCAGAACCCCCTCAACATCCAGGGCGGGATTTATCCCCCCCCTCACAAGCTCGAGCGTCTTTATGATCTTACTTATGCCCTCAAGCGCGTAGTACTCGCATTGAATCGGTATCAAGACCGAATGCGACGCGGCAAGCGCGTTGATGGAAAGAAGACTTAACGACGGCGGACAGTCGATAAAGATATAATCGAAGATCCCTTTGACATCTTCAAGGGCCGCCTTTAACCTCATCTCCCTCTCTTCCATATCGACCAGCTCGATCTCAGCGCCAATAAGGTCGATGGTGGACGGCACAAGCTTAAGACACGGAATCTGCGTATTGCGGACAAGCCCCTTAAGGCCCGTAGAGCCGATAAGCGCGTCGTATATACCGCCGTGGCTATCCTCTGTAGAGCCGTGTAACCCCAGGCCGCTGGAGGCATTGCCCTGCGGGTCGAGATCGATGAGCAGGACCTTCTTCTTGACACTCGCCAGGCAAGCGGCGAGGTTTATCGCCGTAGTGGTCTTACCCACGCCACCCTTCTGGTTGGCTATTGAAATAATCCGTTCCATAGCAGAGGTAATTTTACCACAAAAGCCACTATATGCAAAAAGGTTTCGTCGATTTTGCGGATTAATTGTTCCACGTGGAACATACGGAAGAAGACCCTTTTAGGGTTGGCCAACAAAGATAATCGCGGTGCCGGCCCTGTCGCTAAAGGGTATCTCTATCTCCTCGACACCCTCGAGGGTTAGCCCCTGAAAGTCCTCTCTCTTTGAGGCCGACTCGACCTCATCGGCAAGGGCCGGGCTCTTCGGGCCCTTTACGGCTATTATCCGAGCGCCACTCTTTATATAAGGAATGGCAAGAGATAAAAAATCCTCCAACCCGGAAAAGGCCCTTGAGACGACCACGTCAAAGGTTCCCGCAAGCTCAGCTAAAACCCGCTGGTCATCGGCGCGCGCGCTGACCACATCTATCATTTCAAGCTCAAGCGTCCTTATGATATGCCTCATGAATACGGCCTTCTTCTCTACCTTATCCATGAGCGTAACATCCAGAGAAGGGTTGGCAATCTTTAGCGCAATACCGGGAAAACCGGCACCAGAGCCCATATCGAGGAGTCTCTCCCCATCATGTACAAAACTACAGAGCGCCAGTGAATCGAGAAAGTGACGTATAATAATCTCCCTCTCATCAACTATGCTCGTTAGGTTGATCTTCTCGTTCCACTTCCGTAACTCCTCCATATAGACAAAGAAGCGCTCCACCTGGAGACCGCTAAGCTCCACGCCAAGCTCCAGGGCACCCTTTATCAGTGTATCTCTCATTATAATCTATTGGATCGTTTGATATGGACCATGAGCATTGAGAGCGCTGCCGGCGTCACGCCGGAGATCCTCCCTGCCTGGCCCACGTTTTCCGGCCTGATATCGTTCAATTTCTCTCTGATCTCGTTAGAAATACCCGAAATCGCATCGAACGAGAGCTCTTTTGGTATTTTTATGCCTTCTATACGTTTAAACCGGCCCACCTCAATGAGTTGACGTTTGATATACCCTTCGTATTTGATATCGGTCTCTATCGTCTCCAGAAGCTCTGGAGGAAGTTTTGTATCGCGCTCCATAAGGGCGTATATGTCTGAAATACTATTTTCCGGGCGTCTGAGGAGCTCTTTTAGCGTGAGCGGCTTATTGATCTCCTCCATATTGTATTTTTTGAGCGTATCATTGGTCCGGGCGGTCGGCGTAAGCCTTGATTGGTCAAGGAGCCTTATCTCGCCCTCTATGGACGCCCTCTTTTTTTGAAAGAGATTAAAGTCCGCCTCGCTAACAAGCCCGGCAATAAAGCCCTTCTCTCTAAGCCTTATATCGGCGTTATCTTCCCTTAGAAGGAGCCTGTACTCGGCCCTGGAGGTAAAGAGACGATAGGGCTCAATGGTCCCTTTGGTCACCAGGTCGTCGATCATAACCCCTATATAGGCCTCGCTCCGGTCGAGAACGAGCGGGGGGTCTTTATCTATGTACTTTACGGCGTTTATACCTGCCATAAGCCCCTGTGCCGCGGCCTCTTCATAGCCAGAGGTTCCGTTCACCTGTCCGGCAAGGAACAGCCCGGAGACAAGCTTTGTCTCTAAACTCGCCTTCAGGGCCCTCGGGTCTACATAGTCGTACTCCACGGCATAGCCCGGCCTTGTTATCTCAACCTTCTCTAGCCCCGGGATGGTCCTTAGAAAGGCGATCTGAACATCCACGGGCAGGCTTGTAGAGAGGCCGTTCGGGTATATATCTACTGCGCCGCGTGCCTCCGGCTCTAAAAATACCTGGTGGCGGTCGCGGTCCGGAAACTTTACGAGCTTATCCTCAATAGAGGGGCAGTATCTTGGCCCGACCCCTTTTATAAGGCCGCTAAAAAGAGGCGAGCGGTCGAGGTTCTCTCTAATGATCCTGTGGGTATCTTCGTTTGTATGGGTAATGTGGCAGCGAAGCTGGTCTCGCGTAATCCCGGGCGTGGACAAGGAAAACGGCCTTATGGGCGTGTCCCCATGTTGCACCTCAAGTATTGAAAAATCTATAGTGCGGGCGTCGAGCCTCGGGCAGGTGCCGGTCTTAAGCCGGCCCATGGATAAGCCAAGCGCGCTTAAGGACTTTGAGAGGTTGACGCTCGGCTTATCGCCTACCCTTCCTCCGGGCGTACTCTGCAAGCCCGTATGCATAAGTCCGTTAAGGAAGGTCCCGGCGGTGACTATAACGGTCGTTGCCCTTAAGATCTCGCCGGTGTCGAGTAAGACCCCCTCCACGACCGAAGTACTGTCCACTACCAGTTCCTCGACAAGGCCCTCCTTGATATGGAGCCTTTCGGTCGCTTCAAGGACCCTTTTCATCCTCTCTTTATACTGAACCTTATCGGCCTGGGCCCTGGATGCCCTGACAGCCGGGCCCTTACTGGCGTTTATCGTACGAAACTGTATACCCGTCTCGTCAATGGCGCGCGCCATCTCTCCGCCGAGCGCGTCTATCTCCTTTACGAGATGACCCTTGGCAATACCGCCGATAGCCGGGTTGCAGCTCATTTGCCCGATGGTATCGACACTCATCGTAACGACCATCACCTCGTGGCCCGACCTCGCTATGGCCAACGCCGCCTCAATACCCGCGTGGCCCGCGCCTATCACTATTGCGTCAAATATCTTCATCTTTGCCATATCCTCAAAACCCTTATTGCAGACGTTCCACGTGGAACATCGGAAAGTTTCCCAACCAAGACTAAGCTGATTATTTTATAGTAAGTTACGGCTACCGTCAATGCGCATGGGACAAACTAAGATAAAGAATACCGCCTGGAACAAAGGGGCAAAGATTAAAACAAGGACAATCAAGACTGGATTGGTCCTGATTATCCCTTACGTCTAAGTGCTTGATTTTTAACATAAATTTGTAGTCGCTGCATCAGCAGGAAGAGCATCTTGACAAGCGTGCCTGCCGGTTATAAGCTTAAAAGAGAGAGGTTTAACAGATGGAGAAAATGATAGCGCTACCCGCACATATTGAAGCACTCCTGGAGCCGGCCGCCTATCCGGATAGGCCCCAAAGCGTCGAACTCATCCAGACCCATATATCCTATATTCTCTTAACCCCTGAATATGTCTATAAGATCAAGAAACCCGTAGAGTTCGGCTTTCTTGATTTTACTACGCTCGAAAAGAGAGAACACTTTTGCCATGAAGAGGTGCGCCTTAACCGAAGGCTTACCGAAGAGATCTATTTGAAGGTCGTAAGGATAGTAGAATCTGACGGCGCTTTCAAAATAATTGATAATGGCAAGGCGGCTACAGAAAACAAGACCATCGACTTTGCCGTAAAGATGCGCCGCTTCGATGAAGATACTACGCTAAATTCCCTGATACTTAATGACCGCGCGGACAACGAACTTATAAAGAGGATCGCCCGACGCATCGCGGACTTTCACCAGGGGGCCGAGACAGGCGAGCATATATCCGAATTCGGCTTGAAAAATATAATAGAAAAAAATACTCTTGAGAATTTCTCCCAGACCGTCGAATTTATAGGCCCGATACTCTCGAAAGATAAATTCGATTTGATAAAGAAATTTAGCGTAAACTTCATTAGAAAAAATTCCGGCCTCTTCGCGAGAAGGGTCGAAAATAACTTCATAAGGGACTGCCACGGAGATATACACACCGAGCACATAAGCGTTACCGACAAGATAGATATCATCGACTGCATAGAATTCAACGAACGCTTCCGCTACGCCGACGTCGTCTCCGACATGGCCTTTCTCTCAATGGACCTGGACTACTTATCCAGAGGCGATCTTGCCCGCACTCTCGAAGATGAATACTTTAAGAAGACAAAAGACAAAGACGGCAGGAAACTCTTGAATTTCTACAAGGCCTACCGCGCCTATATCCGCGGCAAGGTCGAGTGCTTCAAACTCCTCGAAAAAGAGGTGGAAGCGAGAGACCGGCTTGAAGCAAAACTAAACGCAATGCGCCACTTCCACCTGACCGGCCTGTACGGCGAAGGCGGCTACAGGCCAATGCTTACGGTCTTCTCCGGGCTCTCGGGCACGGGAAAGAGCACCGTAGCAAACCTGCTGCACAAAGAGACCAACTCTAGCGTTATCACCTCTGATATCATCAGAAAAGAGATATACAATATCGACCCGTATAGCGAAAGCAAAACCGCCTTTAAAACAGGCATCTACACAAAGGCAGGTACCGAGAAAACCTACGCCACTCTCATTGAGCGCGGAGAAAAACTCCTCCAAAGCGGCCGCTCTGTCATACTCGACGCCACCTTCTCAAAAGAGCGCTTTCGAAAAGCCGCCCAAAAAATAGCTGAAAAGAACGCCGCCGAATTCAACATTATCCACTGTACCCTCGCTGAAAAAGAGGTCAAAGAAAGACTTCAAAAGAGAGCCCAAACAGAGAGCGTCTCGGACGCGGACTTCGCCATCTACCTCAAACAAAAAGAACTCTTTGAATCGATAAAAGAGGGACATGTCGAGATAGATACTATGAACAAAGAAGAAGCTATCCTGGAGACGATCTATAACCAAATTTTCCGTTGAGCCCCGCTAATGAATATGATTTAATCAATAGAATAAAGATGGATTATATTGAGAGAACCAAGTTGAAAAAAGTTTCTCTCAATATAGCCCGTCTCTAATTTATTGTTTATATCCTATTGTGGGGGGTTGATGGGATTATCGGTTGTGTTGGTAAGTGGTGGGTTGGACAGCGCGGTTACGGCGGCGCTTGCGGCGGGTGAGGGCGAGGTGGCCTTTCTCCACGTCAACTACTCTCAGCGTACCGAGGCGAGGGAGCTTAGGGCCTTTTCCGAGATCGCGGATTTTTTCAAGGTGGAGAAAAGACTTGTGGCCGACATATCTTATCTTAAGGATATTGGCGGCTCCGCGCTATTTACCGACGGGCCCGAGGTTCCTGAAGGCGATCTTTCAAACACGGAGATCCCCGCGACATATGTGCCCTTCAGGAACGCGCATCTATTAAGTATCGCCGTCTCCTGGGCCGAGGTTATTGGCGCGAGTGCCGTATATATCGGCGCCGTGGAGGAAGATAGCTCGGGCTATCCGGATTGTAGAAAGGAATTTTTTCAAAGCTTTGAACAGACCGTGAAGCTCGGGACAAAGGGTACTATAAGGATAGAGATAAAGACCCCGCTTATCGAGATGAAAAAATCGGAGATCGTTAAGGAGGGGGTTAACATTGGCGCGCCCTTGCATCTTACATGGTCCTGTTATAAGGACTCCGAGCTTGCCTGCGGCCATTGCGATTCATGTCTCTTACGGCTAAGGGGTTTTGAGGAGGCGGGCCTTACAGACCCGATACCGTATAGTAAATAAAGGATATCTCTAATAATTGCTATTTTTAGAGGTATCCTAAAATTAAAAGGAAAATAAAATGACATTTAACGAATTTTTAAAGATCAAAAAAAATATAGACCCGGAAGAGCACGACATAGACGAACTCATGGACGATCATTACGACGAGTACACAGAGTTCCTCATGACGTTAAAAGAGGGGTGCAGCCAGGACGAGATGGCTTAGTGACACTCACCCGGTCTTATTTGTGGTGGTGCGACGGACCGTAGCCACCCGGGTAGAAAAAGTACGGCAGACCCGGATAATAGGGGCCGTAGTACGGATCGAGGAACGGGTCGTATGGATAAGGAGGGTAGGGGCCGTAAGGACCGAAATACGGGTAGTGCCGTGAGTACGGATAGTCATAGCGGTATAGATCATCGTCAAGGTCGAAGGTCCTCATCTCGATCGGGCTGATAAGAACGTATGGGTAGTCAAGCTCCCCTATCTTTATTTTTTCCACGCCCTTGATAACCCCGGCGACGGTTATACCAATACCTGGCTTATAGACCAGCTTGTCATAAAAGCCCGGAGCGAGTATAATGAACCTTCCCTGGCTGGATTGGTCATAAGGTTCCGGCATGTCCATATAGGCGAGCTTTTTGGCGAGCACCTCTATACGGGTGTGGTCGGGGAAATTTTTTGTCGAAACGATTATGCCGCCCCAGAGCACCTTCTGATCAATATATGCTTCCGGGTTGGACTGGACCGTAGCGAGGTACATATTGCGATCGATGTCCATGAGTGCGCCTTCGCTCATAACAGAGGCGGCACACCCGCTTAAGAGGGCTACGAGGGACAAAGTGGCGAGTAGAAATATTATGCGGCTGCTTTTCATAACTTATATTTTACACCCAGTGAACCTCAGGGTCAATTGATATGAATTTTTCCATTTTACAAGACGAGGCTGGGAGGCTTGCCCCTTATGCGCTAAAAGGAAGCGAAACCAGGGGCCGCCGCTTTCCTGAGCCCGAACACCCCTTTCGTAGCCCCTTCCAGCGCGACCGTGACAGGATCATACACTCTAACGCCTTCAGGAGGCTTGAGTACAAGACCCAGGTCTTTGTCTTTCACGAAGGCGACCACTACAGGACGAGGCTTACCCACACGATCGAGGTGGCCCAAATTTCAAGGACTATCGCCAGGGCGCTCGGGCTTAACGAGGATGTAAGCGAGGCCATAAGCCTAGCCCATGATCTGGGGCACCCGCCCTTTGGACATACCGGAGAAAAATCACTAAACAAGCTCATGAAGGATAGCGGCGGCTTCGAGCACAACGCGCACAGCCTAAAGATCGTCGAGGAGCTTGAGAGGAGATACCCGGGCTTTAACGGCCTGAACCTCACCTGGGAAGTGAGAGAGGGCATAGTAAAGCACAACTCCGAGCACGACAGGCCGGGGTTAAGCGAAGACTACGAGATGGGGCTCAGACCGTGCCTTGAGGCGCAAATTGTTGATATTGCTGATGAAATCGCTTACAACAACCACGATATTGACGACGGACTCTCTAGCGAATTGATCGACGTAGAGGCGCTAATGCAAGTCGAGCTCTGGCGCAAAAGCTTTGAGGAGATAAAGGCGCTCTATCCCGGAGAGGATAAAAAGATCCTCAAATACCAGACAATAAAGAGGATCATCAACAGCCAGGTAACCGACCTGGTGGATACGATAAAAAAGGTAATAGAGGACGATGGCATAGGCTCTATTCAAGATATACGCCAAAGAGAGAAGCGTATCGCCAGGTTCAGCCCACAGATGGCTGAGATGAACCGGGAACTTAAGAAATTCCTCAGAGAGAACCTCTACTACCACCACCGGGTACTCAGGATGGCGGGCAAGGCGACGCGCATTATCGGCCGTCTATTTGAGACCTATATGAACGAGCCGAGGACCCTGCCGCCGAAGAACTACCTGGATATCGAGAGAATAGGCAAAGAGCGCGCTATCTGCGACCACATAGCCGGCATGACCGACAGGTTCGCGCTGGACGAATACAAAAAACTCTTCGACCCCTATGAAAAGGTCTGACCAACCCGACCCCCCGCCAAAAGAAACCCTTTTCTTTAAAGCGCTTTTTTTGTAATATATCAGGTTGAAGAGTAACATGAAAAGGGA
>CBDVCO010000050.1:0-13865 GCA_965372515.1 uncultured bacterium
GGCAAGCCCGTCTTCAGGGATATGAAACGCGGGTTCAGTTGGCCAGCCGAGCGCCTCTTTGGTGAGTTTTACCTCCTCAGCGCCGAGCGGCGCGCCGTGGGAATTCTCACTATCCTGCTTATTGGGACTACCGAAACCGATAAATGTGCGCGTTATGATAAGCGTTGGCCTCTTCTTTTCCGCCTTCCCCGCCTTAATCGCTTTGGTAATGGACTCTATGGAATTTCCATCGGCCTCTAGCACTTGCCAGCCCAGGGCCTCAAACCTCTTGCCAGTATCTTCGGTGAACGAGAGGTCGGTCGAGCCCTCGATGGTAATGCGGTTGGCCGAATAGAGATAGACGATCGAGCCGAGACCGAGGTGCCCCGCCAGACTCGCCGCCTCGTTCGATACCCCCTCCATAATATCGCCGTCACTCGTTATGGCGTAGATATTATAGTCAAAGAGATCAAAACCCGGCCTGTTAAAACGGTCTGCAAAGAATTTTCTGGCCATTGCCATGCCGACCCCGGTGGCAAAGCCCTGCCCGAGAGGCCCCGTGGTCGTCTCAACGCCGATCGACGGGTCGTATTCAGGATGTCCCGGCGTCTTAGAGCCAAACTGCCTGAAGGCCTTAAGGTCGTCGAGCGTTAGGGCGTAACCAGTAAGATGCAGTAGCGAGTAGAGCAGCATGGAGCCGTGGCCGGCACTCAGGACAAAGCGGTCTCTAGCCTCCCATGCAGGATTCTTGGGGTTATGCCTCAAAAACCCGGTCCATAGAACGTAGGCCATTAATGCGTCGCCCATGGGCATTCCTGGATGGCCGGAATTGGCCTTCTCTACAGCGTCCACGGCGAGAAACCTGATGGTATTTATGCAGGTTTCATCTAAAAGCTCTTGCGGACTTGCAGTCATCTCTTCTTTTACCTTTACCGTCTCATTTCCCATTTATCAGTGCTGCTCCTTTTCCGATTATTATATTCACGATCCAGGCTTATAAAAAAATTTAATACAACCTCCAGAACGACGGCCCTATAACATCGTTTAGTTCGATCTCTTCTTCACTTATTGTACCGTTCTCTGAAGGGACCACCATGCCGCCGGTCATAATGACCTTAAAGGCGTCCTCCACGCTCATTTTGAGAGCTATGGTATCGGCCTCAGGGACGACGAGATAAAATCCCGACGTCGGGTTCGGCGTTGTCGGCAAAAAGAGATTGATGGTTGGCTCTTTCGTTATATTCTGCACCTCGCCCTTTGTCTTGCTCGTCACAAAGGCTATGCAGTATATGCCTTTGCGGGGATACTCCACCATGACCACCGAGCTGAAACCGTCTCTTTCGCCGGAGAAGAAGGTCTCCATGAACTGCTTTGAGCCGCGGTAGACCGTCCTTAGAAAAGGGATCTTATCGATCAGCCTCTCCGAGAACTTAATAAGGGCGCGGCCAAGGAAGTTCGTGGCTACCACCCCGAGAAGGAAGATGCCGACTATCGTGATGGCGATCTCCAGGCCGGGGAAAGAATAAGGAAGATAGGTCTCAGGTCTTAACCACTCGGGAAAGACCCTTGTAAAGGAGCCCAAAAAGCCGACAATGATCCTTAGGATATATATGGTTATATATGCCGGTACCACTATAAGAAGGCCCGTAATAAAATAACCCCTTATAGTCCTCTTCTTTTTCATATAACTCCGGCAAGCTCTTTACCCAGGTGAGTCACCCTATTATCCTCGTCCACATATACCAGCATAGGCCTATGCTCACGGGCCTCTGTTTCATCGAGCGTAAAGTATGATGCCACTATCACTATATCGCCAACGTTGGCGAGGTGGGCCGCCGCGCCGTTAATGCTTATGGTGCCGCTACCTCTCTCGCCCTTTATGGTATAGGTCTCGAAACGCTCCCCGTTCGTTACATTATATATCTGAACCTGTTCAAAGGGGAGAATCCCGGCCGTCTCCATCAACGCCTCGTCAATGGCGATGCTCCCTTCATAGTCCACGTTGGAGCCGGTTACCGTGGCCCTGTGGATCTTGCTCTTTAACATTATGCGCTGTTGCATCTTTTTTCTGCCTCCTCCTTCATCAGTTCATTCTGTTATCTCTAGCGATCTGCACCCAATAGAGCGTTATCTATAAGCCTTGCCCGCCCTATCCTTATTGCCACGGCAAGTAGAGCGCTCTTTTCGATATTCTCGACGTTTTCAAGGCTCTCCGGGTCGCAGACCACACAATAATCTATCACGGCTTTAGGCTCTTTCTCTATGTTTTTTTTGACCTCTTCTATTATTTCTGCGCTTTCTCTGGCTCCCTTCTCATATAACGCCACCCCGGCCTTAAGGCAAGCGGGCACTACACTCGCCGCCTCCCTCTCCAATGGCGTCAGATAGGAGTTTCTCGAACTAAGGGCCAGACCATCGGGCTCTCTAACGGTCTCCATGCCGACTATCTCGATCCCCATATTGAGCTCTTCGTTAAGCCTCTTTATGACCGTATACTGCTGAAAGTCCTTAAGGCCGAAGAGCGCCGTGTCCGGGGTCGTGATATTAAAGAGCTTCACTACGATAGTAGCGACCCCCCTGAAGTGGCCCGGGCGGGAGAGTCCGCACAGCTTTGAGCTTACCCCGTCCCTCTCCCCTACCTCCACAAAACTTTGAAAACCCTCAGGGTAAAGGGCCTCCGCGTCTGGATGAAAGACGATATCGGCCCCGGCCTCCCCTGCCTTCTCCATATCTCCTGTAAGGTCACCTGGATAGGTGGAGAGGTCTTCATTCGGGCCAAACTGCTTGGGGTTTACGAATATACTTACTATCAACAGATCTCCAAGCGCGCGGCCTTTCTTAATAAGCTCCAAATGGCCCCTGTGGAGCCCCCCCATGGTGGGCACGAGCACAATACGGGCGCCTTTTTTTCTCGCAGCTAAAGAGACGCCCCTCATCTCCTCAATATCCTCGATCAAGCGTACCGGAGCCGTCTCTTCTGCCAATTTTATATCCTGCTTTATGCTTTGGCCTTCCATGATCAGTAGCTCTCTTCTTTTGTCGGGAACTTTCCCTGCACGACGTCTCTTGAAAATCTCTCAACAGCCGTAAGTATATTTGTCTCCAAGTCCGCGTATTGTCTAACGAATTTTGGCATATGCCCGTCGCCCCCAAGCCCGAGCATATCGTTTATAACGAGCACCTGGGCGTCACAATCCGCTCCCGCGCCAATGCCTATGGTCGGGATCTTAAGCTCTTTGGTGATCCGGGCCGAAAGAGCGGCCGGTACGCATTCGAGGACCACTGAAAAGGCCCCGGCCTCCTCTATTGCCAGAGCGTCCTTCATGACACGCTCAGCCTCATCCGTGCCCCTGCCCTGCACCCGGTAACCGCCCATAGCATTTACAGACTGTGGGGTAAGCCCCACGTGGCCCATAACCGGAACATCCATATCAACTATGGCGCGTATCGCCTCAGCGCTCCTCACTCCACCCTCGAGCTTAAGAGCCTCGGCGCCACCCTCCTTAACCAGACGGCCGGCATTTGCCTTCGCCTCGCGGGTAGAGACTTGATAGGACATAAAGGGCATATCGGCCACGACAAGGGCGCGCCTTGCCCCCCTTCTTACGGCCCTGGTATGGTAGACTATCTCGTCAACGGTAACGGGAAGGGTCGACTCGTAACCGGCCTCGACCATGCCGACAGAGTCGCCGACAAGGATAATTGGGATGCCAGCCCTATCGAGAAGCTTAGCTATCTGATAGCCGTAGGCCGTAAGGACCGGAAACTTTCTGCCTTCCGCCTTCATGGCCCTTATATCTAAAACCGTAACCTTCTTCTCTTTAGAAATACTCATGCATATCCTTTCAAAAAAAACTCCACACGCCCCGGAAAAGAAAAAAACCCTCCGGCGAAGACGGAAGGTTTTTAGAGCGGCCATTGAGTAAACACAGCCATACGCCGACACACAGCCAAATCTATCGATTTCGCAATGCCGGCTTTTTAACTAGCTCTTATTGCCCCCGTCCCGGTCCGGCCTTTGGCTTAGGATCCAAGCGGTATGTAATGGTGAACCCCGCCCCTTATGGACTTTATCTCCTTTACGAGATTCTCAAGGTCCGAGGGGTTGTTGACAAAATCGATCTCAGAGGTGTTTACAACCAGGAGCGGCGTATCATTATAATAGAAGAAATATTTATTATACGCCTCGACCAGGGCCTGAAGGTACTCGGCCGTAATCGTGCTCTCGTATGCAGTGTTCCTCTTCTCTATCCTCTCTAAAAGGACGTCGCAGCTCGCCTCAAGATAGATCACCAGGTCAGGCTTCGGTATCTGCGCGTCGAGCAACCTGAAGGTCTGTTCATACAGGCCAAGCTCGTCTTCGTCTAAATTTAAATAGGCGAATATCTTATCCTTTGCAAAGATATAATCAGATACAACCGCCCTGGTAAAAAGATCCTGCTGGGCTATCTCCTTTTGTTGCTGGTAACGGCTAAGCAGAAAGAAGAGCTGGGTCTGGAATGCGAATTTCTTTACATCCTTATAGAATTTGGGCAGAAACGGGTTGGTATCGACCTCCTCCAGGAGTGTGGCCCCGCCAAGCTCCTCGGCAAGAAGCTTTGTAAGCGAAGTCTTACCGACCCCGATCGGCCCCTCAAGGGCAATGTACCTGGCAATATCCATAATTAAGTATACCTAAATTATCTCACCGGGAGAG
This sequence comes from uncultured bacterium, assembly GCA_965372515.1. Classification (GTDB taxonomy): domain Bacteria; phylum Desulfobacterota; class GWC2-55-46; order GWC2-55-46; family JAJCZF01; genus CBDVCO01. The sequence continues at coordinate 4,676 of CBDVCO010000050.1, forward strand.
AAAAAGTCAAGCAGATTGCCTCATTATATGCGCCCTAAGTTAGATTACTTCCACTTGCCGGGCCCCATTACCTCGTTACCCCCACGTTGCGTTTCAAGATAAGTATACCGAAGCGTTTGTCTCTAAGAGGCGGATAGCCGGCGAGAAACGAGGGGCTGTAATTCTCCTTTATCCAAGCGTTTATCATAAAGCCGTAATCTACTCCAAAGAAGCGGTGGCCGTACTCGGTGGTATCCATATGTACCTTGAAGATATAGTCGGGCGGGGCGCGTCTAAGGGCCTTTAGCATCGCCTTTTCGCCGAACATCGTAACCTCACTCGGTATGAAGTTTAAAAAGCCCGAGGGGTTCTCTCTCTTTGAGAGGAAGTTAAGCGTCGCCCCTTCGGGAAAGGCGACAAAGGTCGCGTCCGGGGCAAAGTTTCTCTCTATCTCAGCTAACGTTCTGTTCACAGCCAGACCGTAGGGATAGATATCCGGGCCATAGGTGATCATGATGTCACTTGCACTGCCCACGACATAGTGCTTCGTCTCATAGGATTGTCTTATAATAAGTAAGTGGAAAAATATCACAACCACTACTGCGCCCAGCGCACCCCACTTAAATATTCTCGAAGCGTTAGTAACGGACTTCATGGCCCCTGGAATATATGCTAAGAGCAGTTTTACGAGCACCAGCGTCGCGGGCATGGCGAGCGCAAAACCGTAATGGGCCGCGTGTGTTTTAAGAAATATCTTCATCAGCATCGCAAGGGCGAAGGTTATAAGTGTCATCTCGCCTATGATCCAGGACGCCTTATCCCTGTCGCCACGCCCCGCACGCGCCAGCATGAAAAAGAAAACAACCAGGAGCAGAGCCAAAACCAGCGGCAGTGGCCTTAATATCTCAGACCAGATACTACGTATAAAGAACCAAGTGATCGCTCCCGCTATAATAGCCGCCAGAGGCAGCGCGTATACCCTGAAGTGACTGGCCGCCTTCGACCTCCCCAGAAGATAGGCGGCGATAGCCAGTGGTAAAAAGATCAAGAGATACCACAAGAGACTAGTGAGGAGCCTAACTGCGTTATGTCCCGCCGCATCGAGCCCCATGACCCTCTTTTGAAAGAGGCCGGTGCCGATGTCGGTCATCGCAAGTATATACCACGACCCGAGGACCCCTCTTAGCGCCCCGGAAAGACCCATCTCCTTACTAAAGATGATCAACGAGATGACAAGTGGAAGGAAAAAGCCCGCAATAAGATATCCCGCTTTCTTGAATCCTTCTTTCCCGCTCGGCCTATCCATCCATAATACGAGCACAAACCACAAGGTAGTGGCCGTAAAGAGAGAGACGAATATCTCGACCTTCGTAAGGAGCGATAGCCCAACGCATAGCCCGACAATAAGCAGATAAAATGTCCGCCTGGTCGATAGATAGAGCTTTGAGATATAGATAGAGAAAAGGCTTAGAAGTATGCCGTGCGTCAGTTCATGCGAATAGGGCGCCCCGAAGTTATAACTCCCGATCCTATAGTACTGCGCAAAGGCAAAGAGCGTTAAGAACGTGATTGCCGCAAGAGCGCCAATAAGATAATCGTCCTTATAGCTAAAGAGCCTGAAGAGAAGAACTGTAATGGCAATAATGATTACCACGTTAAAGGCAAGGAGCGCATGTACAGAGGCGCCGAAGAGGCTGAATATAAGGGCGTTAAGATAGGGTGATACCGGGCCGTTCCAGTAGACCAGGTCTTTGTAGAGGAGCTTGCCTTCGCTTAGCTGCCATGGCACATATAGCTCCCTGCCGAAATCTACCAGTATATCCGGGGCTTTAAGCCAGCTAATATGGAACATGAAAACGCCCACAACAAAGACGGACGCAATGCTTAACATCAATGCAGGGTTTAATCTACTTTTCATTCGCCAGAAAAGTCGCCCTGTTTCGCCCTTCATTCTTTGATCGATAGAGCGCCTTGTCGGCAATGCTGAAGAGGTCTTTGGGGGAATCTTTCTTCCCGGGCTGAATGCACGAAACACCGAGGCTTATAGTAACTATGCCCTTTTCCGAAGAGTTGTGTTCAATCTTTAACGCCTCCACCTCTGTCCTAAGCTTCTCAGCCATAATGAGCGCGCCCTCTTTATCGGTACCCGGCATTACGACAGCAAACTCCTCGCCGCCGTATCGGACTACAATGTCCCCGGGGCGTTTTAGAATGTCGTCAATTATCCGAGCCACCTTCTTAATACACTCATCACCCACCTGGTGTCCGTAGGTATCGTTATATAACTTAAAATAATCTATATCGATCATCATCAGCGATATTATCGTCTTGTGCCTTATGGCGCTGGCCCACTCCCTTTCAAAAAAGAGATCGAGCTTTCTTCGGTTTGCAATGCCTGAAAGCGCATCGGTCAGGGTTAACGAGCGAAGCTCTTCCTCAAGCCCTTTTATCTCGGTTATATCCCGGGCGACCCTGACGATCGACACGCCATCACCCTTTTCGTTCTTAACGAGCGACTTGCTTATAAGTACCGGGAAGGTAGTCCCGTCCTTTCTCCTGTGGCTGATCTCAACCCTGCCGCCTTCCTCCATGTTGCGTATTAAACTATCCTTTTGCTCATCTGCAAGCTCCATCTCCCCCCACAGCACATTGCCATCTTTACCCATTATCTCATCCTGCGTATAGCCGTAGGTTTCGCAAAAGGCGTTATTTACAAAGATTATCTTATGGTCCATATCGGTAATATAGACGCAGTCGCAGATACTCACCATGGCGTGCGAGAGGAGGCTGAAGAGATCTTCGCTCTTCTTCCTCATGATGGCGTTCTCCACAAGGACGGGCATGACCTTTATATAATTATAATCCTTATCGCGGACCAGATAGTCGTACGCGCCCTTCTTCATGGCCTCGACCGCCGTCTGCTGATCGTCCATACCGGTTGTGACTATGACAGGGACCCCGTCGACGATATCCAGAACATCGAGCGCCGTTCCGTCTCCGAGGTAAAAATCCGTTATGATCACGTCGAAGGCGCTAGCATCGACAATTTTTCGAAGCTCCCCGACCGAGCCGGCTATCACATAATCGTAAGAGGTCTCGTCCTTATCCATAAAGAGCTTAAAGGCGAGCTGATGAACCCTGTCGGCCTCGACCAGAAGAATATTTATCCTTTCCATAGGATATCCTTATCCTCAATTGAATTTATCCCGTATACTATAACATCACTCGATATATTTTACATTACCTAAGCGCCAATCTCCAGTGCCAGGGCACTGGCCAAAGCGCTGAACTCTTCAAGGTCGAGTGTCTCACCCCTCCTTGAGGGCACAATACCACAGGCTTCAAGGGCCTTTAATACCTTACCCTTGCCGGATTTGTCATGACAAAGAGCCTGGAGCGCGTTTGTAAGCGTCTTCCTCCTTTGAGCGAAGGCGCTCCTTACGACGCTTTTAAAGAACTCTTCGCTCTCCACCTCCACACGGGGAGCACTAAGAACCCTCAGGCTTATGAGAGTACTCTCGACCTTTGGTACGGGCCTAAAGAGATGCGGCGCTATATTGAACTGAAGCTTAACATCCATATAGGTCTGGGCCAGCACGCTAAGAGAACCGTAGGCCTTGGTCCCGGGCCCGGCGACAATCCTTTCGGCGACCTCCTTTTGAAACATCAGGTGCATGGAACCAAAGACCTTCCTCTCATCTATGAGTTTGGCGAGCATGGGCCCCGAAATATTATAGGGGAGATTGCTTATCAGCTTAAATTTTTTGTCCGTCCCTTGGGCAAAATCCACAAACGAGAATTTAAGGGCGTCCTCGTTTATCACCCTAAAGCCCGGCGTGTCTTTAAATCTCTCCTCAAGGGCCTTTGATAGCGCCGGGTCGATCTCTATGCATGTTAGCTCTGCCCCCGCCCCTACTATCAATTCCGTTAGCATACCGCGCCCCGGGCCAACCTCTATTACCGAGTCAATTTCGCTTACAGAGGCCGTACGAATAATCCTGGCCGCGACATTGCGGTCTATTAAAAAATTCTGGCTAAGTCTCTTCTTTGGACGCTGGCGTGCGGGAGCGCTCTCCTTAGTAGAGACCATCGGGCCCCCAGTTCGGCATGGCGTTCATCTCTAATGTGCCTCGCTCTCCCTTATCTAAAAGATGAAAGGCGTTTAGCGCTATCATGGCGCCGTTGTCACTACATAGTGACGGCTTTGGTATGGAGAGTTTCAGTCCCCGCTCCCTGGCCATCACTTTTAGCCGTGCCCTGAGCCTCGTGTTACAGGCCACCCCGCCAGCGGCAACAACGGATCTGACACCCGTCTCCTCTACAGCCCACTCGACCTTACGGGTGAGCACATCTACTGCCGCCTCCTGAAAGCCGGCACAGATGTCATCGATCTCGTCCGGGGTGGGCTTATGGTCAAGCCCGAAAACAACATTACGCACCGCTGTCTTCAGGCCTGAAAAGCTGAATTCCAGATTTCCCTTTGAGATATAGGGCCTTGTAAAGGATATCCTCTTCGGGTCACCCTCCTTTGCCCGCCTGTCTATAGCCGCGCCTCCGGGAAAACCGAGCCCCAACAATTTAGACACTTTATCAAAGGCCTCCCCCGCGGCGTCGTCTCGCGTCTGGCCAAGCAGGGTAAAGTCCGTAAAGGAATCGAACTTCATAAGCGCAGTATGGCCGCCGGAGACAAGCAGGGCGATAAAGGGAAACCCCGGCTCGTTCTCCATTCCATCGTCATCTGCACTACCCCCGCCCCCGCCGGCCTTCAAAAAGGCGGCTAAAGGATGGGCCTCCAGATGATTTACGCCGACGTACGGAATCTTTAAGCAATAGCTTAACGCCTTGGCAAAGGAGAGCCCTATAAGGAGCGAGCCCACTAGCCCTGGCCCTTTCGTTACCCCGATGGCCCCGATATCTTCCATTACGACACCGGCCTGGCCGAGCGCTGCCTCAACGACCGGGATGACCATCTCGATATGGCGTCTTGAAGCGAGCTCCGGCACTATGCCGCCGTACTTTGAGTGTATATCGTCCTGCGTTGAAACGATTGACGAGAGTATGCGCTCGCCGTCCTCGACCACGGCGGCGGCGGTATCGTCACAAGATGATTCTATACCGAGTATCAACATCTATAAACCCTTCTACTGAGTTTCATTAGCGTACGGGCGGCTACCTCAAGAGGATTACCCCGGCTACTATCATCACGATACCGGCCGCCTTTGATATGGTAAAGGCCTCGTGGAGGAATACCACCGATATGATCAGCGTTATTAACGGGTATGCGGCCGCAATCGGAACGACCACCGAGGCGTCGCCCGTCTTAAGCGCGCTATAATAGGTAAACTGCCCGAAGAAACCGGCAAAGAGCCCCCCGGCTATCAAAAAGAGAGCGCTCTTCAGGTCAACACCCGCCAACTCCCCTGTCCTGCCCACCAAAAAGAGGCCCAAGAGCCCGACGATCATTATCGTTATCGACCTTATGACCACGCCAATATAAGGATCGATAGTCCCGGAGAGCCCGGCCTTCTCGAATACCGGTGCGAAACCCCACAACAAGGCTGTTACAAGAGCGAATATAAAAGCTGTATTGTGCATAGGACCCCCCTCTCTCCGTTGCGTTACTACTAAAAAAGGAACCGTATCATATGCTTTTTAGGATCGACTTTACGGCCTCAAGTAAATTCTCTATATCATCGGTGGTATTAAAGTATGAAACGCTTACCCGTATGGTTCCCTCCGGATAAGTGCCCGCGCACTTATGGGCCTCGGGCGCGCAGTGGGTTCCGCACCTGACCATTATAGAGTGGTCCTCATCGAGCCTTAACCCTACTTCGCGCGCTTCAATATTAGGTAGCGTAAAACTTACAAGGGCGACCCTCTCCCTGGCGCTCGCTGGCCCCATGATCTTTACTCCTTCGATATCCTTGATACCGTCGAGCAACGCATTTATAAGCGCCTCTTCATGGGCCCTGACCTTATCGATCCCCGTATCAAGGAGGAACTCGATGCCTGCGCCTAAACCCCCGATGCCGGGCATATTCATAGTGCCGGCCTCAAGTCTGTCGGGAAGCTCTATATCGTCGTCCACCTCCCCTGTGCCGCCGTCTACCAGAGCCGGGGGCTCTATGCCCTCTTTAAGATACAAAAAACCCGTACCCTGCAGACCGAAGAGCGCCTTATGGCCTGTGCCCGCAAGTATATCTATATTTAACTCCCCGGGGCTGACGGGGATGGCCCCGACGGTCTGCGCCGCGTCTACCATAAAGGTAATGCCCCGGCTCCTGCAGAGCGCGCCAATCTCTTTTACAGGCAAGAGCGTGCCGAATACGTTCGAGGCGTGCGTTATACAGACGAGCTTTGTCTTATCCGTAATAGCGGCCTCGATATCTTCGGGCCCGACCAGGCCCGGAACATCTGAGGAGACCCTCGTGACACTCACCCCTTCTGTTTCAAGCCTTCTCACGGGCCTTGCCACAGAATTATGCTCAAAGGCGGTGGTTATGAGATGGTCTCCGGGCTTTAGGACCCCCTTGAGTGCTATATTTATCGCCTCGGTCGCGTTTCTGGTAAAGGCTATCCTTGAAGAATCTTCAACTGAGAGGAGGCTGGCGAGAGCTTCCCTCGCCTCAAAGACCACCCTGCTAGCCTCCAGGGCAAAAGAGTGCGCGGCCCGGCCCGGAGAACCGGCTATTGTTCTAAGTATAAAATCGACCCTCCTGTAGACACTCTCGGGCTTTGGGAATGTAGTCGCGGCATTATCAAGATATATCATCAGCTTATCTTAACATCTTCGTTAATTGGGGGCAATCGGCTTCTTTGAGCATGGCAGGGAGATTGGAACTAAAACGGACAAGAGACTCTTATCAGGCCTTTAAGAGGGTGAGCATCTTTTCGATATCCGTCGTCGGCAAAGCGCAGGCGCGGTCTTTGCATACATATGCCGTCGCTTTTCCATTGGCAGGCGCAAAAGAAGATACAAATCCGGCTATATCCTCTATGCGGGGGGCCTGCCCCCCTACCCCTGAAGGGCGAAAAAGTAATACCTTATTGGGCAGGAAGGTGGTCTTTATCGCCTTAAGCATCGCAAGAGTGTCCTTAGCCCCCGGCTCTCCCGCGATGACCACCTCATAAGCCGGGCCAAGCATTGGCAAGGTAGAATTAATGAACTGGATAAAACCAAGACCCGAGCCGGAGCCGAAAGAGGAGAAGAGCGTTGCCAGACGCGCGGCCTTATCTTCAAGGCCGACCTCATCCGTCATGCGCGAAAGCCTGAGGAGATTACCGAGCGCAATTGAATTGCCCGACGGCAGGGCGCCGTCATAGAAATTCTTCTGCCTCACTAGCACGTCCTTATTCCCGGCCGTGGTAAAGAAGAAGCCGCCACCCGCTTCGTCCCAGAAATCCTCTATCATTACATGCTGGAGTTTCAGCGCGGTGCTCAGATATTCAGCGTCAAAGGTCGCCTCATACAAATCAACAAGCGCCGATATAAAGAAGGCATAGTCATCGGCAAAGCCCTCTATGGCGCTACCCTTTAAGCGCAGGCAATGGAGGAGGCGGCCGTCAATGGTAATCATATTTTCCATTATAAATCTGGCCGCTCGCTTTGCGCCCTCTATAAGGGCGTCATCTCCAAAGGCGCCCGCTCCTCTGGAGAGCGCGGAGATCATAAGTCCGTTCCAGTCTGTAAGCACCTTATCGTCGAGCGCGGGCCTTATCCTCTTAGCGCGCGCCTTTAAGAGCTTCTCCTTTATTGCAGTCAATCGAGCGCCATCCACTGCGCCCCCTGAAAGAGCGTCACCCTTTAGATGGAGTATATTCTCCCCTGTCCTGATGCCTGTCGCCTCATCTGAGAAGTTACCCCCATCCTCTATAGAAAAATGCGACTTTGCTATTTCGGCCTCTTCATTATCCAGCAACTCGTCTATCTCTTCGGCGCTCCAGACGTAGAACTTACCCTCAACACCTTCGCTATCCGCGTCCTCGCCTGAAAAAAACGCCCCGTGCTCCCCCGTAAGCTCCGTTAGGACGTAGGCGAAGGTTGCGTCTGCCGCAGCTTTGTACTCGTCTCTTCCAATAGCCTGAAAGGCCTCGACATATGCAATCGAGATGAGCGCCTGGTCGTAGAGCATCTTCTCAAAGTGGGGTACAAGCCACTCTTCGTCCGTGGAATAACGGTGAAAACCACCGCCCAGATGATCGAATATCCCGCCTCTATACATGGCTTTAAGCGAAGACTCTGCCATATGGAGCGCCCGGGGATCATTGAAGCGTTGCCAGTACCTGAACATAAATTGAATATTCTGGGTCGTCGGAAATTTAGGCGCAACGCCAAAACCGCCGAAGCGGGTGTCAAAACGTTCACAAAGCTCTCTGTAGAGTTCCTTGAGGCTCTCTTCATCTATCATGGCTCCAGCCTTAGTAGCACTTCCACCTCCTGAGGCGCGGCCAAGGATATCTACGACCTCATCCGAGGCCGTTATCAGCTTATCCCTATCATCCTTCCACATCATGGTAATCTGTGCGGCAAGATCTATCATTCCGATGCGGCCGTGCCCGGAATGCTTTGCAATGTATGTGCCTGCGAAGAACGGCTTTTTCTCCGGCGTCATGACTATATTGAGCGGCCATCCCCCGCTATGGTTCATGATCTGCGCAACCAGCATATAGATGCTGTCCAGGTCCGGCCTCTCCTCCCTGTCGACCTTTATAGAGACAAAGGCGTCGTTTATTGCCCGGGCCGCCTCCGTATCCTCAAAGACCTCGGCCTCCATAACGTGGCACCAGTGGCAGCTGGAGTAGCCTATGGAGAGCAGTACGGGTTTATCTTCTACGCGGGCGCGCTCAAAGGGCTCATCACCCCAGGGATACCAGTCCACCGGATTATAGGCGTGCTGGAGGAGGTAGGGGCTCGCCTCACCAGCGAGCCTGTTAGGGCTTTTGCCGCTATTATTCTTATTCTCGTTAGACATAATCTTTAGTATAGCATGGGAAAGAAGGACTTGGGCGTGGGGTTTGCCTTAAGCAGAGAGGTACGCCGCGTAAGCTTACTACCCGTAAAATCAGAAAAGGTAGATGCGCGGATAAAATCCACACTAGTGTGGATGAAAAGACCGCCCTTTCGGGCGGTCTTTAGAGCGTACTGCTTCTATTATGAATAAAGGACTCTTATTTTCCCTTTATGAGCTTCATAAAGCAACTGCTGTCGCGG
>CBDVCO010000051.1:0-13835 GCA_965372515.1 uncultured bacterium
AAAGACGCAAAAGAGGCCGAGGCCATGGTGGACGCGCTTGACCATGTCAAGGTGAGCCAGGAGACACTCTTGGATTCCATTAGAAATATTACGCCGCTATCCGCTCTCAAAAAAGAAGAGATAGACGAGCTCAGGAACTGGAGCCACCAGAGGGCAAGGCCCGCGTCGCGCTCGATCTTTATGCAGAAGGCCGAGATGCTCTCGGATAAGGAGAAACGCGCGCTCGCCATACACGAGGCCGGACATACCGTCATGATGTGGGAGCATTTCAAGAGCACCCCGGCCTTTATAAGCCTCGATAACTACAAGGAGTACAGCTCATATATCCCGGTGGACGAAGCGCTTCTTAATACCTTTACCAAGAGAGACCTCGAAAAGGAGATCGGCGTCATACTCGGCGGCATGGTGGCGGAAGACGAAGTGATAGGCTTTGAATCCAAGACGGTCGGGGCGTCGCATGACGTTAGCCAGGCCACTAGTAAGGCCAAAAAGATGGTCGTGGAGTACGGCTTCGGGGAGTTTATAAAGAACACCAGCCTCATTGAGGTTCAGGACTACGCCCTGATATCGGGCAAAGAGGTACTGGAAGATATTCAAAAAATAATCGACACTGCCAAAGAGGAGACCGAGGAGGTCATCTCAAAGAATAAAGATATAATAGAGGCGCTCGCCGATAAGCTCGTCAAAGATATCCTTATTAACTCTGACGGTCTTACCAGATTCCTGAACGAGCAACTCGCGGCTTCTAATTAGGAGGCGACCATGTCATTTTATACCAAAATTCAAACCGAGATAAAAGACAAGCAAATTCTCCTCTGCGCGCTAAATGAACTAAAGCACAGGGGCGAGATAACCGAGTTTTCCTTAAATGAAAAGAAGGAGACCATCGAGGTCGACCGCGACGGCGACATCGTAAATATAGCGAAAGAGAAGACCGGCCTCTTCAATATGGCCGGGGACAACCGCGTTGTCGGCTCCTTTTCAAAGAGGCTCGCCCAGATATACGCCTATGAAGCGATAAAAGAGAACCTGCCGCTCGACTTTGAGATTACTCAGGAGAACGAGATCGCGGGCGAGATAAAGATTATCCTGAAAGGATAGGGACAATTGAATAAAGAGATCAGAATAAAGATCCACCCCGACGGTAAGGTCGAGGTGGATAGCACGGTTTTTACCGACTGCACAGAGGTGGCTAACCACCTGGCGAAGATTCTCGGCAAGGTGGAGAGCCTTACCATAAAGGACGAGCACGAAGATAAGGAACTTATCAAAATAAAAAAGTGAGCGCTCTCTTAAATATACACTCTGTAATAGAAGCGAGCAGAGTTAACGGCCCGGGCACGAGGCTCGTGGTCTTTACGCAGGGTTGTAGGCAGGATTGCGCGGGGTGTTTTAATAAAGAGCTCCACCCTTTTGAAGGAGACATGGAAATAAGCCCAACGGCCCTTCTTGAAGAACACTTTTCAAAAGAGCTTGAGGGAATTACAATTAGCGGAGGAGAGCCTTTTGAACAACCCGAGGCCCTCTTGACGCTACTAAAGACCGCAAAATCAGATTACGATCTTACGACCGTCGTCTATACGGGCTTTGACTACGCTACCCTTTCAGGGCGCGCAGAGGCAAAGGTCTGCATGGAATATATAGACGTACTCATAGACGGCGCCTTTATGGAGAAGAAGCTGGAAGGCTCCCTTCTCGCACGCGGATCGACCAACCAGAGCTTTATCTTCTTAAGCTCCAGGTACTCCCTCAAGGACTTTTATATGCCGGGAAAGGTCGAGATATCCATAGCCCCTGACGGTACGATTACGAGTACCGGCTTTAGCGATCCGGGTTTTAAGGTCAAAGAGGCCGTCTAGTGTCAAGTACCCTTGAAGACGCGCAAGAGAAAACAATAAAAAAGATAACCTTGCCCTATGATAAATTCCACCGGGCCTTTGAAAGAGGCCGTCGAAACCTTAGAGAACATCACGGAACCCGGCGAAAAATGGCGCTACCTGCTCTCCATTATCAGGGAGTTGCCCAAGAACGCCGAGAGCCTGCCGTCCTATCAAAGATCATTAGAACTCCTCGTTAAACTTGAACCGGCTGAAGAGAGAAGGATAGCGCTCCAGGCCTTCTTGAAAGAGGTACCACTCACCAGCGCCTTCCTCGAACTATATAAAGACGCCTTTCTGGCCATAATCGACGCAATCGAACGGATCAAGGACCCAAGGGCCAAAAAGACCCTGCTCACGCATATCGCCGACGGGTTGCCCAATGACCCGGACCTCGCCCCTTACTTTAAAGAGGCGATAAAAAAAGCGATCGAGGCCGCAAATGAGATAGAGGACCCCTCTATCAGGAGGAACTCACTTGCCCTCATAATGGAGAGACTCCCAAAGGACGAAGGGCTTTCCGGTCTCGCTCTCTACGCCATGGAACTGGCGTTAGGACTCTCTGACTCGCCTCTTGCGAAGCTTGAATCGCTCGGAGATACGGCCTTTGAATTGCCAAGGACCTGCGACCACGCATTCTACCAGAAGAACACGTTCCTCGGCATAACACAGAGACTGCCCAAGACAAAAAAGTTCGCGCCGCTATACAAAAAGGCAATTGAGAGGGCCATGGAGGCCGCCCTCTCAATAGAAGAACCCTACTATGTAAAGTACGCGCTCATATATATCTCAAATGAACTGCCCAGGACCGAGGAGCTCCACTACCTCTACAGAGCGTCGCTGCTTGGCGCTCTTGACGCCTCGCTAGCGATCATCGATCCCTTTGTAAGGCACTTCTCTCTCATGGAGATGTTCGAAGATCTCCCGAAGACCCGGGAGTTCTACCCGCAAATCATGCAGGCCATTGAAAATATGCTCCCATTCTACTCTGTAAAGAGCAGGATGGACGACGTCGATGTACTCGAGGTCATAGACTACATCATAGTCGCGGAGGAACGTAAATTTACCGAATCAAAGAAGAGGAGATATAACAGGAGCAACTACGGGGCGAAGTTCGCAAAGATGCTCCGGAAATTCACACCCACTCTCGACGACATCCGTTTCATCGAGATATTCAAACCATATACTCACGTATGGATACAGCCGGCCGTGCTAAGAGAGGCGGCAAAGGCCGTTATAGAGCATCTGGACGGCCTTAAGGAAAAGTTCCATGGAAATGAGATCACAATGCCCTTATTGGTGCATGAAGCGCATCCCGACTGGGAGAAACACCTTCAAAAGAGGATTGACGAGCCCCCGAGGGAGGCAAACGATACGATCTCGATAGATCTCGGCGCAACCAATACATTGATAATGAAAAAACGTATCTCCTCTGAGCCGCACTATATCAGCCTCCCTCTGATATCCAGAAAGCTCGGCGATATAGAGAGCGTGCCGACCATACTTAGCACTGAGGCCGATACCATAGGCACCGAGGCGTTAAGCACGAACCCCATAATTAATATCAAGAGAATGCTGCTCTCCGGAAACCCGAAAGGCAAAGAGTATATGGAGAGGTTCTTCTACTTACTCTACAAAGAGCTTAAAGAGGAACTGACCCCGTCGGGATGGCTCAAGATCCTGTCAAACAGCCCCAAAGAGACTTTCTATCTGACTGTCCCGGTGGGCTTTCAGGGCTATAGAAAAGATCTCATGGGCATAGCGGCAAAGGCCGCAAAGGGGATAAAGCTCGAGTTCATCGAGGAGCCGCTGGCCGCGGCAATCGGCTACCAGGTGGCCGAAGAGAGAGACAAGATAGTGATGATAATCGATTTCGGAGGATGCACTCTGGACGTTATGGCGGTGCGCATAAACCTCAAGGCCGTAAACGTAGTGGCCAAGCCCGACCGCTCGCAGATGCTCGGAGGCTCTGACATAGACTTCTGGCTTGCCGAGAGCCTTGCGGAAAAAATCGGCATCGAAACCAAAGATATACCTGACTCGCTTTTGAACAATGCAGAAGAGATAAAAATAAAATTATCAGATCAAGCAAGCGCACCCTTCGAATGGAACGGCAAGGAAGTCTGCACAATCACTACGGAAAATTTCGAGGAGATACTCGATTCCCACGGCTTCTATAATTCGATAGACCGGGCCGTCTCCTACGTCTTAAAGAAGACGATGAAGATCGGGGTGCCAAGAGAGAAAATAGAGGCCGTTATCATTACCGGCGGCTCGTCGCAGATCCCGTCTTTTAAGGAGAAGATCGGGGATATATTCCCCAGGCTACGCAAAGAGAACGCCATATACGACCACAGCCCGCTTTCAGCGGTCGTCACCGGCGCCGCATACTACGGTACAAGAGAGATAACCGACCGCCACCTCACCGTGGCCTACGCCATAAAATACGTAAACGAGAACAAGGATAAGACCTTCTCATATGAGATCATCTTCGAAAAGGGCGAACACCTCCCACTTGAAAAGACATTCAAAGTGAAATCGGGAAAGACCCTCGGAGAGCAAAAGGAATTCTTCCTGGAACTCTTTGAGGTGCCTGACTCGATGATAACGAGGAGGTGGGAGAAGGAATCCGGCCTTGAATACATCCGGCAGGTATTAAAACAACAAGACACGACGGGGCTAAACACCTTCAAGATAATAACGCTTCCATTTGACAATGATATTGAAGGGGAGATTGAGCTCTGCTTCAAAGTTGACGATGCGGGAAAACTCTCCGTAACCTACCTGGACGGCGCAGAGGTCGTGGACGCGGGCGTAAGGCTACAGTAACTTTATTAAGGACAAAGAATCCCTCCAGACCCTGCTAGTGGCTACAGCTTCCGCCGCCGCCATCGCCACTATGACCGCCATGGCCGCCACCGCCTTTGGCGGCGCCACTGGCGTCAAAGCCCTGGGGCACTTCTATATCGGCAAGCTCGTCATAGAGGCTTCTCATATAGTCGGCTATCAGCTCACCCTTATCATTAACCACAGTAAACGAGACGCCCCCGATCTCTTGAAAGCAGAAGGCCCCGGTAAGGAGGTCTCTTAGTCCCTCTTTATTCTCTTCCTTCTGCTCGGCGGTAAGTACGAGCTTTTCAGGGAATACGAATTTATCGTCGATGACCTTTCTTAGCCCCTCGGCGCCTTCCTTTATAGTGATCTCAACGCTTCCGTCCTCATTTACCTTCTCTAAAAATACCAGATTCATATACTCCTCCAAAATCCTTTCCGTTGAAGCTTGCGCTCCTTAATGAGCGTATATTGCAGCCTTAATGGATCAGGTCCAATACCATCCCCTGCAACTCCTTTATGGCATAGGGCTTTGCCAGCACCCCTTTAAAACCGAATTTCCTGTGATCGGCCATAACCGGATCATTGGAATATCCGCTCGAAACTACGCCCTTCGCACCGGAGTCTATTTTTAATATCTCGGCCATGGCATCCCTGCCGCCCATGCCGCCAGGTACCGTAAGGTCCATAATAACCAGATTATACGGCGCAGCGGAAGCAAGAGCCTCCTTGTAGAGCTTCACGGCGACCTTGCCGTCTTCGGCCCCGTCGACATCTAAGCCCACGTTCTTTAAGACCTCACAGGCGACCTCCCTCACTATCGAGTCGTCGTCCATTACAAGGATCCTGCCTTTGCCTGTAAGAACCCTCTCTTCCCCCACACTCACCTCTAAAACATTTTTTTGAGAGGCCGGCAGATAAATATGTATCGTCGTGCCGACACCAAGCTCGCTCTTAAGAAAGACATGTCCGTCATGCTTCTTTACTATGGAATAGACTGTCGCAAGCCCCAACCCCGTTCCGTCCTCCTTGGTCGTAAAGTACGGATCGAATACCTTTGAGAGATACTCGTTCGATATGCCCTTGCCATCGTCTGCTATGGAGACCTTTACATACTGCCCTTCGGCAAGCGGCAGGTCGGCATTCGTGTCCAAATCGATATTGCTGGCATTGACGTGAATAGTACCGCCGTCAGACATGGCATGTATCGCGTTTATTACGAGGTTGTTTATCACCTGGCTCATCTGCCCGGCGTCGACCTCTACAGGCAGGAGATCGTCCTGGATGGAATAGGTACACTGAACGTTCGATCCGGAAAGCACAAGGTTTGCCGAATCCCTTATCAGGTCCGACAGGTCTATGACCTCCTTTACTGGCTCGCCTCCGGTCGAGAAGGTAAGTAGCTGCTGGGTGAGCGACTTGGCCTTTTCGCAGGCCTTCTCGGCATCCTTCAGTTTCCTTGAGACCTGGCTGCCTTCCTCCACCAGCATGATCGACATGCCTATATTGGCCATTATGCCGGTAAGGATATTGTTAAAGTCGTGTGCAATGCCACCGGCAAGGATCGCTATGGACTCGAGCCTTCCAGCCTTAATATGCTCTTCCTCACGCTCCTTTCTTTCGGTTATATCGCGGGTAATACAAACAATCCTGGCGGGCTCACCGGTATCGTCCTTTACAATAAAGGCCGAGACTTCTACATCAACCTCTCTTTTGTCCTTGCATGTAACGACCGCCTCACCCAGGTAGTAGCCGTCCTTATCTATCTTTGCCTTAACGGCCTCAAAGGTATCCTTACCCAGCGTTAATTCCGCTGTAGTACCCTCAAGCTCCTCGTCGGAATAGCCCATAAATGCCTTGCTTGCGGCATTCTGCTCTAAAAAGATGCCGTCCGGGGTCCTTATAACGATGGCGTCGTTGGAGTGCGTTATTACCTCCTTGTAGAGCATGAGCTTATCTTCGGCGAGCTTTCGCTCGGTAATATCTGAAATAAAGCCCTCGATGGCCACCAGTTCATCGTCTTTATCTAAGACGCCGTAGCCCTGCTCCCACACCCATTTCTTCTGCCCCTCTTTTGTATCTATCCGGTATAGAAGTTGAAACGGTTCTTTCTTCTCAACGGCTCTTTGAATCTGCTCCTTTACGTAATCCTTGTCCTCGGAATCTATAAGCTTTCCGTAAGCGATCTCTTTACGTCCGAACTCTTCCGGGTGAAAGCCCGTAAGCCCATAGGAGCCGTCGCTTACAAGCTCGAGAGTCATGGCCGCGTCGGGCTTAGACCTATAAGCCATACCGGGGAGGTTACCAAAAAGGGTAGCGAAAGAGCGCCAGCTATCTTCAGGCTCAGCGCTATCCTCGACCACATGAGCCTCTATTTCATCATGGAGGATGCCGAGTTTCTTCTCCAGCTCAGCGTTTCGCTTGCCTAAGGCATCGATCTCCTCTAAAAGCTCCTCTTTTGTCCTCTTATCCGTCAAAGAAAACCTCCTAGTGAAATCTCTCGTAGCTGACCAATATTCAGAATTAAGGTGATTTATAAATATAGCACAAAAGAATGTCCATGTGTATGAAATGCTATAAAATCAGCTCAAATAACCCTTATAATAGGGCCGTCCTCTTGATCGACCACATTGCCGATAATCGAGGCCTCAACGCCGGCACGAACAAGCGCCTCCACAAGCGGCCCGGCACTGACCTCGCCCGCGCTAATAAGGAGCCCGCCCGAGGTCTGGGGGTCGAAGAGCAGTATCCGGCGGGCCGGATCGAGGCCATTTTCCATCTCAATATCGGGTCCAAGAAAGTCCATATTGGCCTTGATATTCTTAGGCCTGTTCTTCTTATCCATAACGAGCTCAATCGCGCCCGGAAGAAGGCCGACGTTGTCCGCCTCGATTACCATATTAACAGAGCTTGCCTTTGCGACCTCCATTGCATGGCCAAGCAACCCGAAGCCCGTTATGTCGGTACAGGCATTGACTCCGCCCTCTGCCTCTATCATGGCCCTTGCGGCCTCTCTATTGAGCGTCTCCATAGAGCTAAGAGTAGGAGCGGCAAGATCAAGAGTGGCCCTGCCTGCCTTAAGAGCGCTCGTCACCACACCGGTACCTATGGGCTTAGTCAGTATCAGTTGATCTCCTGGGCGCGCGCCTGAGTTTGTAATAATCTTATCCGGATGGACAAAGCCCGTTACCGAGAGGCCGAACTTTATCTCTTTATCGGTTATTGAGTGACCTCCCACAACTATCACACCCGCCTCGTCGAGCTTCTCCATGCTCCCGGCGATAATATCGTTCAATACACTTACAGGCAGGTCTTCGGGGAAGCAGACCACGTTCATGGCGAGCGACGGCTCACCGCCCATGGCGTAGATGTCCGAGAGCGCGTTGGCTGCACTTATGCGTCCGAAGGTAGCCGCGTCGTCGACAATAGGGGGGAAAAAATCAATGCTGAGTATTACAGCCTTATCGGCCGTAACCCTGTAGACCCCCGCGTCGTCGCACTTATCCGGTCCGACGAGCAGATCCTTATCGCCTCTATGCCTGAACTGATGCAGAACCTGCATCAAGGCCCCCGGGGGCATCTTGGCGGCTCAACCGGCGCAACTGGAGTACTTTGTAAGCTGAATTTCCTTTCCGCTCTTAAACAAGGCTTTGTTATCCTTTCTAAAGACCCTTAAATATAACCAAAAGACTTATAAAGCACAATAGCCGCGTACTCCCAAATGACCGCCCTCATAAGTGAAAGCCTCCCAATCGGCGACCCTATATAGGCGGTATAGTCGCCGACAGGAGCCGGAGCGCATTCCATATCGAGGCGCCTCGAGACCTTGATAGCCCTGTACATATGCGTTGGAGAGGTAACGAGCAGACAACTGGTCATATTCCTCTCGGACATATGTTCCTTGATCGACCTCAGATTCTCATAGGTATTTAACGAATCCGCATCGATGCTCAGATCACTTTTATCCATACCCAGAGACAAGGAGACATCCCTCATTATCAACGCCTCGACAACATCAGGAGTATGCGGGCCTCTTTTCTCACCACCCTCAACCGTCTCGGATATCTTTTGAGAGGGTTTCAATACAGAACCGCCGGCAAAAATAACCTTCCCGGCGAGCCCCGACTTATAGAGCCTTAACCCGTGAAGCAACCTCTCGTTGGAGGCCCCTGAGAGTATGCCGTTTCGATAAGCGCCGCCGCCGAGTATTGCGATCAAGTCTACCTCTTGAAGCTCCATCGGAACGGTCAAGGGGCGTGCCATATAGTTGGCTATCGGGGTGAACATGACGACGACCATAACGAATGTAAAGAGCGCAAAAAAATTGCGTACCAGACGGACAAAGAAACTGCCGACGCCGGTGACACCTGAGCCGAACTTCTCTGAAATGCTCTTTTCCTTGCCGCCACGAGCTTGCCCGGAGCTTTCAGACAATATTATCCCCCCCGCGCCTTCCCGGAGCTTCTAAGCACCCTGTGGTCGCCATGCCTAACGGTCACATGCTCGTTATCGAAGTACTCTAGTATTTCCATCGCCATCTTTCTGCCTGTACCAAGTGCGTCCCTGAACTCGCTTACGGTGATACCCTTAAAAGCGGCTTCCCCCTTAGTAGCCCGCTTGCCGAGTACCTCAAGGACTCCAAGAAGGCTCTCTCTGGCCTCGCCTATGGCCGAGGCTGTAAGGAACTTCCCCTCTTTAAGCCTTACCAGGCACCGCTCGTTTAAGAGATACGAGATGACCCTCTCTATGTCGCTTCGCTTAAAGGGCAGAGTGTAAAGCTCATCGGCCTTGACCGCGTTAAATCCCGGTTCAAATAGCGCCATAACGGCCTCCTTAATCCTAAGATCCGCTTCACTAAGGCTCGGCGAATGTTCTACGAGCCTTATAAGAGCGCCGTCTCGCCTTACAAGAGAGTCTGCGATCAGCGCATCGACAGCCACCCTTAAGATGCCGGGGCCAGCGAGCCTCCAGCTAAAGGTAGAACACTCCTTAAGCCTTGAGATAGTAGCGGCCTCGCTTAACCCCTTCATGGAAGGATTATCCGCATGGAACTCTTTAAGCGTCTCCACCAGCTTCTCGTTTAACGCTTTGCTCCTCTCACTACTAAGGAGAAGCCCCTCTGCTTTGAAAAAACCTTTAGCCTCTTTTATAATATCGTTGTTTGTTAAATTCAACATATATTCAAGCCCCTTTAACTCGAGGCCGACCTCGCGCGGGCCAAGGAGCGTGGTTAAGACCTTTGAAATGTCAACACCTTTCAGGGCCTGATAATCAATTGAATTGACCCCCCTTGGAAGCTTGGGATTATAGTATGGAAGTAGTACGCTGCCGCCGCCGACCGTAGTGTTTGTCGCCGTATCGCGCAGTATGAAGCGATCGCCCCTTAGACAAAGTAGCGGCCTTTGAAGAGTAAGCCTGCCATGGACGGAGTTACCGTTACCCCCGCCGTCTTTTGGAAAACGCACGGTGACCAGGCTATCCCCGGTCAGGTGGAAGAGTTTGAGCCTCTTTTTCCCCTTTAAGACACCGCTTTTATCAAAAGAAGGCAGAAACTCAAAGGAGCAATCCATCTTTAGCGGAGTTTGCGCGGGTGATGACGTCTTAAGGGATTTTGAGACATAGTCGACGAACGAACTCTCACCGAGCGTACTCCCCCTGCCTAGCGCGCCCTGAGGGAGATTACTCAGATTAAGCGCCGCCCTTGCTCCCGCCCCGGCGCTTTCGACCTCATGGTGCGTACTCTCAATACCCCTCACGCGAACCTTAATGGGCATACCTCCAGGCGTAAAGGCGCTAACCGTGTCGCTGCTGCGCACAATACCCGAGGCCACCGTGCCTGTGACGACCGTGCCAAAGCCCTTCACGAGAAAACTCCTGTCCACGGGAAGCCTGAAGAGCGGCCCCCTGCCATCCGAGCGAGCCTTTATCAACGAACACGCGCTTACGATCTCTTCCCTGACCTCATCAATACCCTGCCCCGTCTCAGCCGAGGCAAAGAGGAAAGGAGAGCCTTCCAAGGCAGTCCCTTTGATCAACCCCTCTATATCGCCCCTGACCTCTACTACCCTCTCGGGGGCAACTCTATCGACCTTAGATATCACAAAGACGGCGCGCTCTATATTTAAGAGCCTCACAATGTCCAGATGCTCCCTGCTCTGCGGCATCACACCGTCATCAGCGGCAACCACAAAGAGCACCAGATCGATGCCCGTAGTGCCGGCGAGCATGGTGCGTATAAACCTCTCGTGGCCCGGCACGTCGACGATGGAGATATGAAGCGGGCCGCCCCCACGAGCGAGAGCGGCCTCAAAGTGGGCAAAGCCCAATTCAATAGAGAGCCCCCTCTCCTTCTCCTCCTTAAGAGAGTCGGTATCAACTCCGGTCAGGGCCTTGACCAGCGCCGTCTTCCCGTGATCAACATGTCCTGCCGTACCAACGGTACAGTACATCGAAACCTCCAAAGAAAACCTGCTTATACAGGGTAAAGCAGTAGTTATTATACACCCGTTTAAATTAAAAGAGTTACCAAAAAAAGAAGAGCGCGCCGTACAAAGCGGCCGGATAGTAAATTCTCTACCCGTTTATTCCCTGTAGTGCGCAGTTGACAGATCACTCGAAAAGGTGTAGCTTCCAATATATAACGATCGTAATAATAAAAATTTCAATGAAGGGTGCTTTGTGATCCCCGGCCTCTTGAACATCCATTCGCAGATAATCCCGGTCAGCGGGCCTGAGGCTGGCAAGTGAGGCCCGTATATAAATATACGGGCCTCGTGCTATCGGCCCTGGCCCTCTTTATACTATCGCTATTCCTCCTTTTTTCCGCAAGCCATGTCGAAAAAATTGTAACCGGTGCGCTTTATGAGTACTCGGGAGTAAGCTTTATCGCCCGGGATTTTTCAAGGGGCTTCCCGCTCGGCTTTAACGCCAGGGGGGTAAGGCTGTCGGCCATCGGAGTTAAGGGGGTTAAGGGGATTAAAGGAAATGCCGGCCCGATCGAGATTGCCGAGATAGAGGATCTAAGCGTCTATCTGGCCGTACTCCCGCTGGTTATCGGGGAAAAAAAGCTCTCCTATCGAGCAAAGCTCGAAGGCGGTGAAGTGGAGGGCGAGGCTACTTTAAAGGAGAAGGCTGAGATCACCGTCCGGGCAAAGGACGTCCCCTTAAAGGCCGTTTTGCCGCTAAGGTCCATGGGACTCGAAGACGGGAGTGTTAGCGGCGTAGCCTCCTTTATTGTCTCGCCCGGAAACTGCGCAAAGGGTTCAGCGACCCTCGACGCTAAAGAAATTAACATAACGGGGCTAAAGTCTCCCTTCCCGGCCATGCTCCTGGGTGAATTGATAAAGGCCTCGCTCGCCATGGAGACAACGACCGATTGCATCGCCGATATTAAAGGGCTCTTTATTGAAGGGCGCGCTCTTAACGTCAGGCTTAAGGGGGTTATCAGGATCAAGAGCCCTGTACAAAGAAGCATCCTGGATATGAAGATCGAAATATTTATAAAGCCTGGCGAGCCGGGCAAGGACGCAAATCAAGTACTGCTCTCGGCAATGGATCGATACAAAAGGTCGTCCGGCTACTACCTTATGAGCCTTAAGGGTACGATCGGGAACCCCTTCATAAAGAAATAGCCGTTGGTTACAGGCAAGAGCCGCGATCCCTTCTACCCCGGCTGCCCCCGCTACCCCCCTCCCGCTACCAAAGATGCCAGCTACCGGTCAAAAGCACATATGCCCCGAGTAGAAGGTTCGTCACGGCGTGGCTTACGATCGGGCAGAGGAGACGCTTTGTACGATAGAGTAAAAGCGCATAGACGACCCCGGCGATGATACCGGCAAGCCACAGGTGATGCTCAAGCCCGAAGAAAATCGAGGTCACAATAAAGGATATCCATGTGAAGGTACCGAGCGGGACCTTCATAAAATCAATATCGACTATATACCTTATTATAAATGACCTCCAAAAAAGCTCCTCGAATATCGGCACAACCACCGATGCTCCAAAGAGCCTTATGCCTATAAATGTCCAGGCTACTGCGCCGCCCCCAAGGATAAAAGGGTTAAAACCCTCGGCCCTGCCGACAGCGGCAAAGGACCAATCCATATTTATCCATATGACAAAGACCACGGCCCCGGCTACCGCACTAATAAGGAGCTCCACAGCACGCGGCCTCTCCTTTATCTCTTTATATCTTCGCCAGAATATGATGAGTATAATGCAGATCAGGACGATCTTCAGGGGGTAGAATATATAGTGGTCGAACTTGGCAACTACGCTTAAAAAGGGAAAGATACTGGAAAGATACGTGATAAAACCTTCCAGCGCGATAAACGCCATATAGATAAAGAAGGGAAGTACCCTTGAGAACCAGGGCCTTTGAAGCAGTGGACCGGGAGGGCTAAGCACCTTTATCAGAACTTAGAAACTTAAGCCCCATGAGAATCCCTTTAGAGGGGCTCGTTACGGACCATACGGCTTTGGCAGAAGCTTGAAGCCCCAGCATGTCACTCTTAAAGTCGAAGGAGGCGTCTTCTCTTATTGGTTCGCCGGCAAATTCTATGCAGGCCCCCCCGAGAGAATAATCCTTTGTAAACCCGTCGTGCTTAATGCCTTCATAGGTAAAGACGCAACCCGCTCTCTTATCTATCCTCTTAAATTGCCTCTTATTCCCAAAGAAATAACCGCAGTGTGTGCATGAAGATGGCTCTTTGTCTTTAAGATAATAGAAAGCCTTGTTACAGTCAGGACAAATCCTCATATCCATTTTTAGTAGTGCTCCTTATACACCCGCCCGTCTTATATCTATACTATTTCTTTATCGCCCGGTGCCTCACTACGTAGAATATCGAAATCTCAGATGATGGAGTATGTATTATATAGTCTCAAAAGAAATGAAAGTAAAGTGAAATCTATAACCTTTTAATCTAGAAGATATTTTCTGGAGCGCCCGGCAATCTCTATCCTGGTTGATGCGTCCGTGATTAGGTTCAAACCGCTATAACTTTGATAAAGTCCTCCATCCTATTTACGGGGGTTGGGGCTATTTAGTGTTTGATCGCCCCGCCATGTCACCGAAAAAGTTATTTAGATACTGACAACTACACTACTTTAAGAATGGAAAAGTGT
>CBDVCO010000052.1:0-13653 GCA_965372515.1 uncultured bacterium
CTTACTGCGGTCTCTAAGGAGTGCGAGGTACCGTTTTAGGTTGGTTCAAGTTAAAAACTTGAACCAGAGCTTTTTATCTAAAAATGAAAAGGGAGGCATCCGGTTTTTTAATCCGGATGCCTCCCTTTTAAAATTCTACTCTGCGCTGGCCGGTGCTTCACTGGCCGGCGCTTCGGTAGCCGGCGCTTCACTGCTCGGCTCTTCACTAACTTTCAATTCATCGCCCGCTTCTTCGCTATACTTCTCTTCGGGCTCGGGCGGAGTAATCGTAAATTTCAAGGTCTTGATCACCTGTCCCGCCTGTACGACATCGACCCTCCAGTCACCCTCCCAGATGCGTATGATCCTCTTTGAACTATGGGTGCGCCAACTCGGCCCGCCGATATTTAACGGCACCGTGGCCATAAGGGTATCCTTAAAATACCACCTGTGCTCCACGTAATCGCCCTCTGCGCCGCCCGTGATCTTCGTATAGCAATAGAGTATCTCTGTGTCATAGGGAAAGCTCTCGCCGACCCCTACGGGGGCGTGGTCCTCAATTCCCGTGGCAATGGCCGCCGCCTCGACCGCGATCTCCGCTCTCGAAAGCCCCGGCAGGGCCAGGAGCATAACCGCGAAAAGAGAACATAGAACCATCAGCTTCTTCATAATCTACCTCCAATAGGTTAAGGTTGCTTCTTTATGGATCACTATATATTCCGCTTAAAAAAGTCAAATACTCTTTATAGTATACTCTCTCGTCCCGAGACCCATCTGCTCTGCCAGTTTAAGCTGTATTGTCCAATCGACATTCTCGTGAACCCCCCTGAACTTATCTTCTCCGGCGCCGTAACCGCTCTTAAGGGCCGAATTCTTAAAACCCTCACACGCGTTTACCATATCAACGCTCGCCTGATCTATTGCTACGGGGTCAGTGCTCGCGACTATACCAATGTCCGGCACTATAGGCGCGTCGTTATGTCCGTAGCAATCGCAGAACGGGCTCACCTGGGTAATGAAATTCAAATATACCACCTTGCCTTCCTTTCCGGCAAGCACCCCGGCAACATGCTCTACCATCTTCTCCTGAAGCCCCTGGGTCGTCTCGTCCCAGACGACATTTATAGTCCCCTCAGGGCAGGCGGCTATGCAGTGGCCGCACCCGATGCAGGTCTCTTCGTTAATCACCGCTACGGCGCCGATATCTATGGCGTCTGCGGGACAGACCAGCGCGCACTCGCCGCAGGTATTACAGCCGTCGGGGTCTACCTTGGGCGCGCAGTTTGAATGCTGCGCGAGCTTTCCCTCTCTAGAGGCGCAACCCATGCCGACGTTTTTTAGAGCGCCGCCAAAGCCCGCCATCTCGTGGCACTTAAAGTGCGATAAGACCACGAGGCCGCTTGTGGAGACGATCTCGCGCGCGATACTTACGGTCTTGAAATGCTTTCCATCTATTGCTACGCTCTCTGCCGCCTCTCCTCGCAGCCCGTCGGCGATTATTATAGGCGCGTCGATCACAGAATAGGCAAAGCCGTTCTCCACAGCGGTCTTGAGATGCGAGATAGAGTTGGCCCTTGAGCCGACATAGAGCGTGTTGGTGTCGGTAAAGAAAACAAACGCTCCGGTCTTCTTGACATTTTTTGCGACCCTCGCCGCAAAGACCGGGGATATATAGGAGGTGTTGCCCTTTTCTCCAAAGTGCATCTTTATCCCGACGAGGTTGCCCCTTGAAAAACGCTCGCCGAGAGAGAGCTCCATCATTAGGGCGTCTATCTTGTCGAGCAGATTAACCCTGCTGTCGGCCCTGAGGTCAGCGAAGAATACGGTTGAGCTTTCTTTCCCAGTCATATCTCAATTATGAAAGGCAGGATTACCGGCCTTCTCTCCAGGGTCTTATTAAAGTACCTTCTAAGCGCGCGCCTAATTTCCTCTTCCACCTCCGCGGGGTCGCTCCGGGCCTCTGCGTTCAGGCCCTCTAGTCTCTCGAGCACCGCGTCCTTTGCCTCTTCTATAAGATGCGGGTTCTCCTCCTCAAAGACGAGACCCCTTGTGATGACGTCGGGGCCGTAGATAACCTCCCCGGTCCGTTCATTTAAAGAAAGGATCGCGAGTACGATGCCGTCCTTCGAGAGATGCATCCGGTCCTTCAGGACGAGGTCGCTAACGTCGCCAACCCCCTTGCCATCAACAAATACCTTGCCGCACTCGACCTTATCCGTAATGCCGGCGCTATCAATCGTAAACTCCACCACGTCGCCGTTCTCGGCGAGTATAAGATTTTCATCCACAATGCCGACGCTTGAGGCTAGCTTTATGTGGCGCACCAGATGCCTGTACTCCCCGTGTATGGGTATGAAGTATTCGGGCCTGACCATGTTGAGCATGATCTTCAGCTCCTCCTGGCTCGCGTGGCCGGATACATGGATCTCCGAGACCTTCTCGTATATGACTTCGGCGCCTCGCCTGCAGAGGTGGTTTATCATATTCGATATGGTCTTCTCGTTTCCGGGTATGAACTTGGACGACAGGATTACTGTATCGCCCTTTGTGATCTTGACCTGCTTGTGGTTGTTCATTGCCATACGCGTAAGCGCGCTCATCGGCTCGCCCTGGCTCCCGGTCGTTAACATTACCACCTTGTTCGCATCCAAAGTGCCCGAATCCTTTAGCTCCAGCAAAAGCCCCTTGGGAACGTTCAGATAGCCAAGCGTTGAGGCTATACGGATATTGGCTATCATGCTCCGCCCGTTGGCAACGACCTTTCTCTTGAACTTATGAGCGACGTCCAGCACCTGCTGGATGCGGTGTATGTTGGAGGAAAATGTGGCGATGATTATCCTGCCGTCCGAGTGCGCGAATATATCTTCGAAGGTCGTTCCGACCTCCTTTTCCGAAATGGTATATCCCGCTCTCTCGACATTGGTCGAGTCCGACAGCAGCGCCAGCACCCCGCGGTCTCCGTACTCGGAGAAACGCGCGTAGTCTATCACCTCTCCGTCCACAGGGGTCTGGTCCATCTTAAAATCTCCGGTGTGGACGACCACGCCAAGCGGGGTGGTGATCGCCAGCGCGCATCCGTCCACAATGGAATGGCTTACGCGTATGAATTCGATATCAAAAGGGCCTACCTGGATATGCTCCCTTGGACGAACGCTATTCATCTCAACGCGGCCAAGGAGATCGTGCTCCTTGAGTTTTTCTTCTATCAGGCCGAGCGTTAGGGTAGTGGCGTAGATAGGGGCCTTGATATCCCTTAAGACAAAGGGCAGGCTCCCGGTGTGGTCCTCGTGGCCGTGGGTGATGATAAAGGCCTTGACCTTATCCTTATGCTGCTTAAGAAAGCTTATGTCTTGAATAACATAGTCGATGCCGAGCATATGCTCGTCCGGGAACATCAGCCCAGAGTCTATAACGATAATGGAGTCGTCGTACTCCATCACCATCATATTCATGCCTATCTCGCCGAGCCCCCCAAGCGGGATAATACGCAGCTTTTTATTTGATTTTTTTTTATTCAACGATCAACCTATATTACCCTCATCTGCCTTTTACCAGTTTTCGCCCAGCAACTCAAAGTGGGCCATGGGGTGCGCGCATGCCGGGCACTCGTCCGGGGCCTCGGGACCTTCGTGAAGATACCCGCAGTTACGGCAACGCCACACGACCGTATCGTCCTTTTTAAATACCTTGCCTTCGTCAATATTTTTAGCCAGCGCCAGGTACCGCTTCTCGTGCTGACGTTCGGCAACGCAGATCGCCTCGAACATACTAGCTATATCTTCAAACCCCTCTTCGCGCGCGACGCGCGCAAAACCCGGATACATCTCAACCCACTCGTAATGTTCCCCGGCCGCCCCGGCCTTCAGGTTTTCAGTCGTGGTGCCTATGACGCCGAAAGGAAAGCTGGCCGAAACCTCAGCATCGCCGCCCGTCATGAACTTAAAGATCCGCTTCGCGTGCTCCCTCTCCTGGTTGGCCGTCTCGGTAAAGATATCCGATATCTGCACAAAACCTTCCTTCTTCGCTTTGCTGGCAAAGTAAGTATACCTGTTTCTCGCCTGCGACTCCCCCGCGAATGCCGTTATCAGATTCTTCTCCGTCTTGCTACCCTTTAACTCCATAGTCTCCTCCTCGAATGCTCCCGCATTATTTCTTCCTGCCCTTTCTGGATCGCTTTCTCTTGAATCTTTCAGCCATCTTCTTTGCCTTGTCGATATCCTCAGGCGTCATGTCCTTCATAAGAGTATCCAACCCCCCCTGCGCCTCCTTAAATCCCCCGTCAAGCGCCTGGCTGAGCCACGCATACGCAAAGAGATAGCTCTTGTCCACACCTCTGCCAAAATAATACATTATCCCCAGATTGCCCTGGGCAAATGGGTCTCCCTGATCGGCGGCCTCTTTATACCACCTGATGGCAATGGTGTAATCTTTAGCCACCCCCTTGCCTTGGTCATACATTTGCCCGAGATTGTTCTGTGCATCGGCAGAGCCTCTTTTCGCGGCCATCTCATACCACCTTAAAGCCTCTTTAAAGTCCTGCTCAACACCCTTGCCCTGATCATAGAGCATACCGAGATTATACTGGGCCTTAGAATCCCCTTTATTAGCGGCCAGGGTGTACCATTCTATGGCCTCGGCAATGTCTTGATCCACACCCGCGCCTTTATCATATATTACCCCAAGGTTACGCTGGGCCTGCATATATTCCTGCTCCGCGGCCTTAGAGAACCAGTACCGGGCCTTGGCAAAGTCCGGCTCCACGCCCATGCCGGAATAAAACATCATCCCCAGATTATTCTGGGCTTCGGCAACCCCCTGATAGGCGGCCAATTGAAACCACCTCAAGGCTTCGGCAAGGTCTTTCTCTACCTCCAGGCCGGAATAGTACATACCTCCCAGGCTGAACTGAGCGAGCGCGTTTGCCTGTTCGGCCGACATCAGAAACCACTTAAAGGCTTCGGCAAAGTCCTGCTCAACACCAAAGCCGGAATAGTAGAGCAACCCCAGAGAGTACTGCGCGTCAGCGTCTCCCTGATCCGCGACCTTTCTAAACCACTCGCGGGCCAAAACATAATTCTTATCCGTACCGAGCCCCTGGTCATACATTACCCCAAGATTGTACTGGGCCGTAATATCTCCCTGATCCGCCGCCCTTTTAAACCACTTTAAGGCCTCTTTAAAGTCCTGCTCAACACCCTCGCCGGTAAAATAGCTCTCCCCGAGTGAATACTGGGCCTCTACATCTCCACCTCTAGCCGCTTTCCTTATATCCTTTAACGAATCCTCAGCCCTTAAGGGCACTGCGGATACGGCTATAAAGGCCGCGATCAAAAGTATGATGATCTTCTTAATGGGAATGCTCCTTTTTAAATTAAAAAGCCCGCGCTGCGCGCCTTACCAACAAACCTACCATCCGAGCCCGCCCTCAATGGCGGCTCTGGTCTTCTCCATCAGCTCTACCTCGTCAATCCCCGTGGTATCTATCGGCCTGTGGACCTTCACCTCGACGAGACCCGGCCTGATCCATACGGAATGGTCCTTCATTATATCGCTCGTGCCGCTAATCGATACGGGCACGAGCGGAACGCCGCTCTCAGTGCCGAGAACAAAGAGACCGCGCTTAAAGGGGAGGAGCTTCCTCTCCGGCCCCCTCGTGCCCTCCGGGAAGATGAGGACCGAGGTCCCGGCCTTAATACGCTCTGCCGCGCGCTTTATCGATCTAAACGACTTTGTGGCGCTTTCGCGGTCGATACTTATATATCCGGCCAGGCTCATGGTCCAGCCTATGACCGGAATATTAAAGAGGCTCTTCTTGGATACCCACCTGAACTGCAAAGGCAAGAGACCCTGTAGGACCGGAATGTCGAATATGCCCTGGTGATTAGAGGCGATTATCACGGGGCCGGACTTGGGGAGCTCTGAGAGCCCCGATATCTTGACCCTGATACCACACAAGGCCAGTATGATCCTGCACCAAAACGCCCCGATTGCGTGTATGGCACGCCCGTGCCTGTCAAAGGGGATGGATAAGAGAACGAAAATAAAGAGAAATCCGGTTATCGGCAACCCGAAGAGCCAGAGCATAATGGTCCTGAATATCATAGACTAAATTTTACTTTTTATCATCTTTTAAGTCAATTTTTTAGTGTGATTCACCCTCTCTATTAAGGCTACCCACCTTTTTTGTTATTAAGCCTTGACCCCCCTAATCCGTGCTGATACATTATGGAAAATAGAGATATAAAAATTCTTTGTAACCGACTATAAATAGAATGGAGGAACCATGGCTGGGGTAAATAAAGTAATACTGGTGGGAAATCTGGGAGCGGACCCGGAGATACGCTACACGACGGGCGGCGCGGCTGTGGCCAACTTCAGGATCGCCACGACCGAATCATATAAAAACAAGGAAGGACAAAAGGAAGATAGGACCGAGTGGCACAGGATTGTGGCCTTCGGCAAGCTCGCTGAGATCTGCGGCGAGTACCTCGCCAAAGGAAAGCAGGTCTACGTCGAAGGCAGGATCCAGACCAGCCAGTGGGAAGATAAGGAAGGCAACAAGAGATACACCACGGAGATAATCTGTAACCAGATGCAGATGCTCGGCAGGGTTGGAGATAAGGGGAGCGTACCCGCCGGGGAGCCCCAGGAGCAGGGAGAGCCGGCCGGGGGGACCAAGGAGGATACCGCGGACTTCGACGACGTACCGTTCTAAAATACTAATAAAAATTTAGCGCAATAAGAAAAGCCCCCCTTTATAAAAGGGGGGCTTTTTCGATTCCAAAAGCTATCCTAAAAAATACCCTACTTCTTCTTTGGCCTGAGCTGTCCGATATCGATAAAGGGAAGCGCCCCGCCGACGACCTGCGGGAACTGGCCGTCCCATTTCTCGATCGCCCTGAGTTGTAAAATGATCGGACTGATCGTCGCCTTCTGAATTCTCTGGCTCTCTGCCTCGGCCTTTGCCCGCGCGATCATCTGCTCGGCCTCGATCTTTATCCTCTCAAGATCCCTCCTTGCCTGAAGCGCGCGCTGCTCGGCGGTCTGCTTGGCCTCGATAGCATCGTTAAAGCTCCTTGAGAAGGTAAAATCTATGATATTAAATTCATCTATAAGGATGTTGAAGGGCGCGAGGCGATCGATCATACTCGCCTTTATTACCTCTTTTACCTCTTCACGCCGGGTTATAAGCTCCTCCGCGGTAAAACGCGCGGTGGCGGCCTTGACAGATTCCTGCACCGCCGGGTCTATAACGCGCTCCTTGAAGAATACGCCTATCTCCTGATAGACGACATTTACCTTATCGGGATCTATATGATAGTTGACCGCTATTGTGGAGGTGACCATCTGAAGGTCCTTACTCGAAGCGGTCGATCCGGTCTGGGCCTTCTGGATCCTGACGTCTATCGGGATAATGGACTCTATAAAGGGTATCTTGAACTGAAGCCCCTCACCCAGTACATTATCCTGAATGCCCCCGAACTTACTGAATACCACGCCCCTATGGCCGGGGCCAACGGTCTCAAAAGCGGAGCTTAAAATTATAAGCACCACGAAGATCGCGACTATTACCACTATTGCCTTGGAACCCTTCTTGACTAACTTGTCCGGCTTTATATCGAATACGTCCGCCATTTTTCTTACCTCTCCTTAACTATTATTGTACGGTTCAGAAAAAAAGAACCTTAATAAATCGACTCTACCACAGAGACCGCCTGAAAGCAACAGGCTCAAACCAAAACAAACCGGGGGCGGGTTTGGATGTAATGGAGGGGGTGAAATTCACTTGATGCCTGAATCGAGGTAATATAGTATATATAGTCGAAAGGGTAATTCAAATGTCCCAACACCCCGATACCAACGTATGAGGCTCCTTAAATGACAAGAACGCTAAAATTGATAGTACTTACGGCCTTGATACTTTTTACGGCCTTTATAACGGTCTTTGCCACAGATAGCGACGCTAAAGAAGGCGCCGCGCAGAAGCAGGGCGCAAAGGAGAGCTTTACCAGGGCAGTGGAGCTTGCCTCAAAGGGCAAGATAGATGAGGCCTCTATGGAGATATCCGCCGCCGGGCTGCTTGAACCGCAAAACCCGGTTATCAAGGACGTTCAAAAGGTCCTAACTGATGTTGAAGAGCAGGTCATAAACAAAGAGGTGGCGGTCTACCTCTTTAAGGGGATGAACTTCGGCAAGAAGAGGCTATTTATAAAGGAGGGCTCTTATTACGACAAGGCCTTGAAGCTCGCCCCGCTCTACGCGCCGCTATTCCTCTACCGCGGGCGCTCTCTCCAGATGGCCGGCAACCCGACCGAGGCCATTGAGGACTACACAAGGGCCATCGACATCGACCCTAAATTCGCCTATGCCTATTACATAAGGGGGCTCGCCTACAAGAAGGCCGAACTCTTCGACCTCGCGCTTAAAGACTACAACAGGGCGATCAAGCTTGAAAAGGGCTTTGCCATGGCCTACAACAACCGCGGCTTTCTCCATCTCGTAACATTCGAGGATAAGGCAAAGGGCTGTAAGGACTGGCAGAAGGCCTGCGAGCTAGGCTTATGCACAAACTACGAGATGGCTAAAGAGAACAACGACTGCGAATAACAGACACTTTTCAATATCAAGCTACCCCTTAAGAATATCCCTTAGCGCGCCTTCCAGCTCTGGAAATAAAAAAGTGTATCCCGAATCCTCTGCCTTCCTTGGAAGAACCTTTTGTCCGCTTAGAAGAAGTACATCGGCCATCTCACCATAGATCAGCTTTAAAAGAAGGCCCGGTACCGGTAGGATCGCCGGCCTGCGTAAGACCCTGCCAAGAGTAGAAGCGAACTCGCGGTTTCTCACGGGGTTAGGGGCCGTTAAGTTTACAGGGCCTGAGAGAGAACTATCTTTAATCGCGTGAAGGATTATGCCGATGTGGTCGTCTATATGAATCCAGCTCATCCATTGCCTGCCACTAGCCATGCGCCCCCCAAGGCCAAGCTTAAATAAGGGCAAGAGCCTCCCGAGCGCTCCGCCTCCTGCGCCAAGCACTATGCCCGTTCGAAGGAGAACAACCCTTACCCCGGATTTTTCCGCCTCTCGTGCGCTCTCTTCCCACCTCGCGCACAGTTCATGCGTAAACTCTCTGTGCGGAGCTGACGCTTCTGTCAACTCCTCATCATGGTGAGAGCCGTAATAACCGATCGCAGAGCCGCTTAGCAACAGGGCCGGCCTCTTATTAAGCCGGGCTATAAGTTCAACCACCGACTCTGTAGTCGATACCCTGCTCTCTATAAGTTCCTTTTTCTTTTCAACGCTCCATCTACCCTCGCTTATGGACTCGCCCGCGAGGTTGACGATAACGTCGCACCGTGTCTCTTCTGGAAGATCATCGAGCGAATTGATCAGCTTTACCCGCTTGTCTACTTTCTCTCTTGCCTTATCTATATCCCGCGTCAGTACAGTGACCTTATGGCCCTTGTCCAGAAGGACGCCGCATAACCTGGTGCCTATAAAGCCCGTTCCACCTGTGATCAGGAAATCCATATTCCCTCCTTTCACGGACGCGACTAGACTTGCTCAGGCCTCTTTCCCCGTGAGCTTAAGTGAGCCCTGGTGCTGTATCCATTATACACCCACAAACGCTCTTTGAAACGAAGAGGCCCTACGTAAGGCCTATAGTCTCTTCCTTACCCTTGTGCTCTTTTCAAGAAGAAGCCTTGTTATGAACCTTCCCGTATAGCCGAAGGCACCGGTCACTACGGTAAATTTTTTATCTTCCATTCTTAGCCTCCTTTCAGATGCGGGCTTTAATTTTCAAGTTTCAGTATTTTCTGAACGCTCCACTCAAAAAAAATCTTATTTACTCAATTTCCAGGGCTTTCCCAGCTTCGAGAGCATGGAGACGGCATAATGGGCCATGAGCTCGCTTTCCAGAGAACGTTCTAGAATAATATCGAGCTGGGCAAGTAGCTTTGAGATCCCTTCAAGCCTTTTCTGCGCCACGCCAACCCCGCCTGAGTCATTGTTCATATCATCCATGGTAGTGCGAAACACATCAAGAAGAGGGTTGAACTCGCGCCTTTTTCTTTCTTTGATTACTGAAATAAACATCTTCCAGGCGTCCTCCTCGGAGACGTAGTAGTCCTGCCTATCGCCCGGCTCCTTAACAAGCCTCACTACCTCCCACCTCCTTAACTCCTTGAGACACATACTGGCGTTACCCTTGCTGATCTTGAGCTTTTCAGCGATTTCGACGAGGCTTATCGGAGCGTCTGAGGCTAAAAGCAGGGCGAGCACCCTGGCCACTGAGGGACTAATGCCCCAGAGCGAGCCTATCATGCCCCAGGAGTCTATAAAATTATCGAGCGTTTTTTTCTTCATAGTTTTATCGTTCTCTACGTTCAGTATATTCTGAACATAACAAGGAGGAATAAACGTGTCAAATCGTTTTTTTAATTGCCTTTTAGAATCGGTGTGGATTTACCCTTGTTTCCTCAAAGAGGCGATAATACCCGGATTTGATCAAAATTGAGAGGAGAGAGTAGAACAATTATTGTCGTCTTTTTCATAAAAACAAGCGTTTACAGCTTTAGGGGAAGAAAAAAGACTACATGGTATAAGTGTTTGTTTATAGAGCATTTTTTCATCCTAAATATGGAGAAAAACACAGACGGGTTTTTTTGTTTGCCGTAAAAGGCTCTCATATGTTATAATTGACGCTATATGAGTTCATGGCAAAAAGTAGTAAATACAGCCCATATTACAGGGAGGAGTGTTCAATGGAATCTCTAGGTCAACAAGAGTACCAAGCTTCTGATACTATGATGCAGCCGTCTGATACTATGATGCAATCGTCCGCGCCCTTCATCACTGAAAATTCAGGCTCCCTTCCGCTTGGACTTGTCGGCGGGCTGGTTGCCGCCATCGCAGGCGGCGTGGTATGGAGCCTTGTCCTGATCCTTTTAGACTACGAGCTTGGAATTGTAGCGTGGGGGATTGGGTTTGTCTGTGCCTTCGGAGTTGTTACCCTTGGAGGCGGCAGGGGGCTTCCAATGCAAGCTGTAGCCATAGTGACAAGTATTGTTGGTATCCTTATTGGTAAGTATGGGATGTTCTATTATTACCTCAAGCAGAACGTGGCAGAAGAATATGGCCTTGAAGCCGCCGCGACTGTGACTCTTTATTCGACGAAAGTAATGATAATTTTTGCCGAAGAGTTGGGTTCTATGGTCGGCGGCTATGATCTTTTGTGGGTGGCCCTTGCTGTTGGAACCGCCTGGAAGGTCGCCGGTGCGAATACGAGTGCGCCGGAAACCACTAAGCCTGCTGAAGCATAGTTCCGAATGGATCTATAATTAGATTGGTTTTGTCTTAATGATCCCCCGCCTTGAAAGAGGCGGGGGATTTTTTTGATATTTTATTTCATTCATTTCTCGATTTACTTCGCGATATATTTTTTTCCACCACCACCACCACTAATAATCCTTTAACGATCATTGACAGCATGTAAAATTGGGTGTAGATTTAGCCTTGTTTCCTCGCCCAGGCGATAATGCCCGGATTCATCTGAAATTGAAGCGGGGGTAGAATAAAAACACCATAGGGTATAGGGCTTTGTTTTTTTGGGGTATTTTTTAGTACTCAAAAGGAGTCAAAAATATGGACTTCAAGCGAAAATCAACACTGAAAATAATCATTGCTCTTTTCTTATTTTCTCTTAGCGCCTACGCGGGTGCGGAGCAAAGACCTGGAGAGACGAATACTACCACTAAGCCGGAAGATAATAATAGCTTAAGGTGCGAGAGTATGTACCAACAGGTCACATATGACCCTTATGATGGTTTATTCATTAAACATCAGGTCTCTGGCGAGAAGGTTAAGATAGGCGATTATGGAGACATGCCTTTGGAGTGTACGAATGACGGGAAGTGGCTGATATTTTATGATAAAGGCTCCATACGCTATGATAAGGCGATAGAGGATAAAGAGATTGTAGACCTTTGGCGCATAGAGTTTAATAGCAAAAAACGCGAAAAGTTCTGGATAGCAGACCTTAACGATATTCTCATGCTGGATGGTGATATTTTAGCTCCAACAGGATCAAAGCTCTTCTTTGGTAGAAAAGTTGACGAAACCATACCAATGGGGGAACCAATGTGGGAAATCGTAGGGTCAAAGGGTGATTGGCGAAGTTCGAGCGCCGCCTGGTTAAATGACACGTCAGCAATTATAAGCAGCACCTGGGACGCCGATTTAAATAGAGATGTGCTGATGGTTGAGCAATTTACTCCAGAACTCGAGCGCTTTCGCGTGGACCTGGATATAGATAATTTTCTCATAAGCTCTATTAATAGAGATAACGAGTTTATACTGAGGGCTTGGAGCGAGGATTCTGTAAAAGCGACAGGTACTGTAGAGTGCACTCTTGAGATAGAAGAGAAGAAGGCGACGTGCGAAAAAATAAAAGAGTATACCAATTCTTCTGAGGGATCATTTTTTTTAGAGAAAAAGGATAATTTAAAGAAATTTGCGCCGTATGTAAAAGAATATGAGGATACTTTATATTTAAGACTGAAATCCGGCGGGTATATAAAGTTCGCAAATATATACGATTGTATGGGTTTTAATTCTTGCAGAATCTATAAATTGTTGGACTACTACATGGATAAAGGCTTCTACGTCCTAAGGCTGCTTTCCGGAGAACCTACCGAATATTTTCTGGCATCGGATAAAACCGGGGAGCAATTTTATATTCAAGCAGACCCTATTATCTCACCTGACAGAAATCATCTTGTTGCCGTTTCGAGCTACGCTGACTTCGATATTAACGGGGTCTTTGTCTGGCATCTTGAGGATGAGAAGATTGTTTCCGAACTATCTTTCGAAACAGGAGGAGATAGCGATGGTTATACGTTTATTGAATGGAAAGATGAAAAGACCGTGCTCCTCAACAGGGTGTATGACGCAGATAAGAAATACTGCCCACAGGTACCTACCATGACGATGCCTGTCACACTCAAGAAGGAAAATAATGAATGGAAATTTATTAATGACCTGTCGGGTATTATATGTAAAGACCTTTACCCCGGCTCTCCGGCCTCTAATGAGTTGAAGCAAGAGGAGAGCTTTGGTAAGTATTTTAATAATGAAGACCATGTTCTCTCCCTACGCCTAAAGTCGGGGGTTTATAAGGAGCTGTCTGGCCTGGAAGATTGCAATGAACGAAATTTTTGCGCTCCATTTTATTTTATCGATTATTTTAAGGATATCGGCTTTTATTTCGTTTGCAATGGGTATTATCAATGTGAAGACAATTTACTGATCTCGGACAAAACAGGGAAAGAATACCGTGTGCACAAAAACTTCATCTTTTCTTCTGATAAATCTATATTTCTTTCTTACGGGCCTACTTCGTCACATGATAAAAATGAAGTTCTTATCTGGAGAATCAAAGGAGATCAACTCGTAGAGATTCCCCTTGAAAATAGAGACTCGGTATTTAGTTATGGAAAATATCGATTCTTAAAATGGAAAGATGATTCGACTTTTCTTCTTACCATATCTACTCGCGCGAATAGGGATATTTGTCCGGACTCACTGTATATGGATTTTCTCGCAACGCTTAAGATCAGTAAAGATGGCTGGAGTATCACTGAAGACCGCTCCACTGAGAGCGTTAAATGCGAA
>CBDVCO010000053.1:0-13396 GCA_965372515.1 uncultured bacterium
GTTTTCATATGCTATAAATCGGTATACTCAACGAATAATTAGGCAAAAAATAGCAGTAAAATCACTAATCAACAGCGACTTAGAGAGTTTTACTTTTGCACACGCGTAAGGTTATGACACCCCCAAAAAGGATGTGATCAATCCTTTTTGGGGTTTTTTTCGGCCTCTTTAGAACGACCGGAAAGGACTGAAAACAGTGAAAGAACCGATAGTTAGCGTCATCATACCGACCTACAACAGGGCGGGCTTTCTCACGGAGGCAATAGAGAGCGTGCTCGCACAGACGTGCGACGACATTGAGATCATAGTCGTCGATGACGGCTCTACTGACGACACAAAAGAGAAGCTAAAGCCCTATAAGGGCAGGATAGAATACGTCTATATAGAGAACGGCGGGCCGGCCCGCGCCCGGAACGTGGGCATGAGAATGGCGAGAGGGAAATACATCTCATTCCTTGACTCGGACGACCTCTACTATCCAAAAAAGATAGAGATACAGGCCGCGTTTCTCGAAGACCACGCTGACGTTGATCTGGTCTGCTCGGAGCTCACCGCGATTGACGATAACGGGAAGGTCCTGGACGAACTTCATCTGCAAAATTATCACAGGGCGGCATACACGGACATAGACGCGACCTATGAAAATATCTACTCTAAGAGCATCTCAATAGCCAAGGCCGGGTTGGACCTCAAGGAGTGGGAAGATAGAAGGATCTATGTGGGCGACGTCTTCGACAGATATTTTGTCGAGCTTATACTTTCCACGAATACCGTAATGTTCAGGCGGAGCGTGCTTAAGAGCGTAGGGTTTCAGCATGAACCGTACCGGGTCTTTGAAGATTACGAATTTGTGCTAAGGATCGCGAAGTCACACAGTGTTGCCTTTATCGACGCGCCGACATACAAGCTCAGGTATCACGCGGATCAGATCTCGACCACAAGGGATAAATCCAACGGAACGGCAATACTGATCAATAAGCATCTCAACCTTATTGAGATCGCAGAGAAGCACGGCCTGCATGATAAAGATTATTATTCCAGTAACAAGGCCGCGGTCGATAGAAAGCTCGGCGGATTGAATAAGGATTTCGCGGTCATGCTCATGAAGTCGGGCGAATGTACCAGGCGAGCGCGAAAGCATTTGAGAAGCTCCGCGAAACACAATAGGCCCGCGCACTTCTTGTGGCTCCTGACCCTTACCCCGTCTCTTCTGAGGCGGATATACTTCAAGGCGGAGTCGATGCTGGACCTACTCCATTTATATTAGCCCTGATGATAGTTGATAGCTGCTGAGCTTGCTGGCTTGGCAGCACGTAACGAACCCCCCCTGACGAAATCACCTAAGCCTTTACTAAATAGCCCATTTTCTGTAAAATAATAGATTATACATTATCGAAGCCGTACCCAAGTGCTAAGAGAGTGGAACGACAACTGGGAACAGGACGACGTTCATCAACCGATAATTCTAATGCGATAATGCTAAGGATTCTCGGTATTTAGAAAGGTTGGAGATCATGGGTCACCTTAAAAAGAGCCTGGTTTTTGGTTTTATTATTCTTTTAAGCCTTGCGTACAATGCGTCTGCAGAGCCAGATCTTTCAAGATTATTAAATGTTTCAATGTCCGGGGCCGCTGCTGACGTAAAGCTGCTGATAGACCAGGGAGCTGATGTTAATATGACGGATGATGATGGTTTTACACCGCTATTATTAGCTTCACAGGAAGGTCGCGTAGAAATCGCCAAGCTGTTGCTCGCGGCCGGGGCAGATGTTAGTCATGTCGCTAAGAATAGCGCAATTGCGCTCTTTATGGCATCGCAGAATAATCACGCGGAAGTCGTTAAGTTATTGCTTGGGGCTGGAGCCGAAGTTGATAAAACCGTAAGAAATGATTCTAATTCATTAATAGTATCATCGCAGAGAGGTCACAAAGAGGTCGTTAAGTTGTTGCTTGAGGCTGGAGCCGAAGTTAATAAAACAAACAAGGAGGGTGCTACTTCGTTATTTATGGCGTCGCAGGGTAATCACGCTTCAGTCGTAAAGTTACTTCTAAAAGCTGATGCCGATACGAATTTAGCTAGAAATGATGGCTATACACCGCTGTTAATCGCTTCCCAGGAAGGTTACGTAAAAGTCGTTAAGCGGTTGCTCGTTGCAGGGACAGCCGTGAATCAAGGCAACAATGCCGGTATTACCCCGCTACTGTTCGCGTCACAGGGTGGCTACAGAGAGATCGCCAAAGAACTGCTTGAATCCGGTGCCGATGTGAATGTGAAGGTTGTACAAGATGGTACAGAATATACACCGTTAAGCCTGGCCAGGTTGTATGACGATGAGGACATTATCGCGCTTTTAAAAGAACATGGTGCAAAAGAATAATTCAGAGAATCGTTACGCCAGGTAGACCCGCTCAGCCACGACGCAAGGTACATGCCACTCCTTGCTCCCCTCTATTAGTGCACATCAGTAGGAAAGTCCGAATGTGAATCCACCGTTAAGTTCAATTATATAGGGGTCGGCGTCATAGGCCGGTGCGAATTGATAGATCGGGGCAAGCTCGAAGCCGATTGTCAGATTGTCCTTCTTGTAAAAATCAAAACCAAAAGGAAAGCGCACGGCGACAGCCTCGTCATAATTATTTTTATCCTTGGGGTTATCAGCAAAGAAAACGGCCAGGCCTACCCCGGCATAAAAAGGGTTTTGGAATTGCTTAACAGGAAAGAGCCAGGCATAATCAATAGATAAATAAGGGGTGTCATAATCAATTTGACCGTTCCAAAAATGCCAGCTCCAGGCTCCGGCGCGTAAATTCAGGAAGGTCTTTTCTTTGACCGGAACTTTTAAAGAGATCGCTATAGGATCACCCAGTAACAAACCCACTTGCTTTTCGTTCTTTATTTCCGCAAAGGATGGGCCCGATAATAAGAGAACCAGGATTATCTGTACAAGTATGTAATTTATTAATTTCATATTTTTAAGGGTCAATACCAGAGTCCTCTTTATCGGGTTATCTTAGAGACAACCGCGCGTATTTTACTTATCGGGGCGGGCTTTATCAGATACTTAAGTCTGTGTTGATGAAAGAACGTCAGGCGGTCTTTGCTGACCTCGCCGGTGTAAAAGACGATCCGTTCGCTAAGGCCTGGAATGATCTCAATGGCCTTCTTGTAGAATGCTATTCCATCCATCTTCGGCATCTCCACATCGGTAATTATAGCCGAGTAGTGAGCAGAGCCGACCTTGTGGAGGGCATCCTCGCCGTCATGGGCGGTATCCACTGAGAACTTCCTGGAAAAGATATCCTTGAGCAACTCGAGGTTGTTGTCAGCGTCGTCGACAATGAGTATCTTCTTCCTGCCCTCAGAGGTCTTTGGCAGTCCCTTGACCCTGTCGGCAAACTCACTTAGCTCCGGGCGTGTGTTTATAAAATCTTCTATAAGCTTTTTGTGCTCGTCTATGTCGATTGCTATGTCAATGACACCGCCGGAGAGCGCTTTGATGGCGTTTAGAGTATATGTTAAGAGCTGATTGAGTTCCGAGTATTCGAGTATTACGACGAAATTCATCAACTCTTCTTTGGTGATCTTGCCGGAATCGAGTTTTGTCCTGAACTCGATGAACGGGGCCTCAATATCCCACTTGCTCTCTTCGTCCAGGGTAATGATGGCCGGATAGTCGTCTACATCCTTGAGATAATCCTCCACGCGGCGCATGGCGTTAAGGTGTCCCGTCTCATCCCTACTTAAATGCAAAAGAAATTTAGAGTAGTCTGCATCCTTACTAAATATCTCAGCGGCCTTCAAGTATACATGTGATGCGGCCTCTTCGACCTCGATAAGCCAGCTAACCAGCTTCAGCATAATAACCCCCTTAGCCCTCCCACGGGGCAATAGTAAATAAACGCGTTCTTTAATTCTAGCTGTAATAAAAAATTTGTCAAACATTTTATAGTATTAACCGTGGTTCTTTAAGGGTATTCGCCCTGGGGGGATCCCTCCCCCAACAAATCAACATCACGAATAAGCTCCAGCCTTTAGGTAGTGCAGATCGCTCATTCTCCGGAGGTTTTTAAGATAAAAAGAGCGTATCGGGTAGGCAAAAGTTGTGATATATTGAAAATGGTGTATATTTAGTTACATAATCCCTATAAGGCTAATAACTCAATTCGGGCCGTCTCATGAAGAAGATGCGAATACTATTAATCGCAGCTTTGCTAGCTGTCTCTATAACTACATTGGCGGCCGCTGATGGCTTTGAAAACCTGAAAAAAGCGGCTTCAGCGGGGGACGCGCAGGCTCAGAACCGCCTCGGGATGATCTATGGTCAGGGAGAGTGGGTACCGCAGGATTACGCACAAGCCCGCAAGTGGTTCATGAAAGCCGCGGCACAGGGGTATGCGGGCGCGTATTACAACCTGGGGGTAGTCTATGATCAAGGCATGGGAGTAGCTAAGGATTATATCAAAGCCCGCAAGTGGTACAAGTTGGCCGCCTCGCAGGGTTATGCAAAGGCGCATTACAACCTGGGTGTAATGTATCATCAAGGCGAAGGAGTGCTGCAGAATTACGCTAAAGCCTTGAAATGGTACACGCTGGCCGCTGAGCGTGGGTTCACAAAGGCGCAGCACACCCTGGGGACAATATATAGTCAAGGCGAGTTAGTAACCAGGGATAATGCCCTGGCTGTTAAGTGGTACACGCAGGCCGCAGACTTTGGGCATGATGAGGCGCAGTACGACCTGGGGAAAATCTATTATCAAGGCGAAGGAGTACCTAAGGATTACACCGAAGCTCTAAAGTGGTATATGAAGGCCGCTGATCAGGGGAATGTAATGGCGCAGTATAATCTCGGGAAAATGTATAGCCAGGGTAAGGGAGTAACACAGGATAATGCAATGGCCTATATGTGGTTAAATATGGCGGCGGAACAAGGCGACCCTGTGGCGCGAGAAACCAGAGATCGTCTTTCAGAAATAATGAAGCAAAATTAGATTTGCGTGGCGAAAAGACTATCCAAAAAGTTTTTGGTTAAATGAAGCCGGTTTATGCGGGCCTTGTACCCCCCTCCACACCTTTAGAACGAAGAACCCCCGCAAGGCAGAAGCCTGGCGGGGGTTTCCTTTTCTGTCCTTGCTTTCCGTTTTTGGCGCGCGTAGGGCTTGGAATGACATAATGGCTTTACTCTACACGCCTTTTTCTGTTATATTATATGGTACTTTTAGACTTTTTCGATCCGGTCCATATTTTATTAGATCGGCGTGCCTTGAAATGAGTTTTTCAACAGGTATCTTTACCCCAAAAGGAGCTTTGCCAGATGAAGACCAAAACCCTGACTTTACTTGCTCTCTTTTTACTTTTCTCTTTTGTAACCTCGCCAATCGCGCGCGGAGCAGGCGCCAACATTACAAACATTTCAGAAGCCGAAATCAAAAAGAATAAGAAACTCTATGAGGCCATAGACGATGATAGGCCGACCAAGGTCGAATATCTGATAAAGAAGGGCGTTAACATCAATTCCATTGACTATGTCAATGCCAACGGCCATACTCCGCTGACCTATGCGGCATGGAAGGGCAAGCTTGAGGTCGCGAAAATGCTTCTCGCTAACAACGCGGATATAAACCTTGTAAACCGCGACGGATGGTCCCCGCTGATGTACGCGGCGCGCTCATGCAATGACTCTATGGCGGCTTTTCTCCTTAATAATGGCGCGGATGTAAACTACTTAGTCGCCAAAGAGGGTAAGAATAAAGGGTGGTCCGCTTTCTATCTGTCGACGAAGAACAATTGCTCAAGCACATCAGATGCACTTTTAAAAAATCATGCTAAGGTTGTAAAGCCGCTACTTCTGCTTATAGAGGAAGATAAACGGGACGCGGTATACTATATCCTGAACCACCTTCCACATGCCGATGTGAAAGTGGGAGAGGATCCACTGGTGACCTATCTGACCAAGATAGGCAAGACAGGGCTTGTGCGCAAGGTTGCGGAAAAGGGCGCCGATGTAAACCTGGTAAACGATGCCGGATGGCCGCCGCTGATGTTTGCGGTACGCGAAGGTTATCATGAGATCGCGCGTATCCTTATCAGTAACGGAGCGGTTGTAAACTTTAAAGACATAAAATCCAGAACGCCCATGTACCTTGCGGCATATCATAACCGTCCCAAA
The DNA here is from genome assembly GCA_965372515.1 of uncultured bacterium. Taxonomy (GTDB): domain Bacteria; phylum Desulfobacterota; class GWC2-55-46; order GWC2-55-46; family JAJCZF01; genus CBDVCO01. The sequence continues at coordinate 6,168 of CBDVCO010000053.1, forward strand.
GTCGGCGATCTCCTGCTGGAAAACTACGCGGATACGGACGGGCCTCTACTTATGGCCAGCGGTGTCAAGATGATGGATTTTCTTTTCGAGAGGGGCGCGGATGTGGACACACAGGATAAGGAGGGTTTTACATCCACCATTATGGCGTCACGCGACGGTCAGTTCGACACCCTTCTATTCCTGATCGACAACAGGGCCGATGTGAAATTGAAGACCAAGACGGGACTCACCGCTCTCCACTTTGCCGCAGAACGCTCTTTTGACGAAATCGCCAAACTCCTCATACAATACGGCGCGGACGTCGACGCCAAGGACGGGTCAGGCACCACGATCCTTATCAGCGCGGCGATGAACGGCCATACGGATATTGGCAAGCTGCTCCTGCAAAACAAAGTAGATGTAAGTGCCAAGGACAATTCCGGCACTACGGCGCTTATGGCCGCGTCGGCTAACGGCCGCGTAGAGATGGTCAAGCTCCTCATTAAGAACGACGCCTCTATTCATGAAATGGACAATTCCGGCGCTACGGCGCTGATGAGCGCGGCTGTTTACGGTTTTGCCGAATGCGTTAGACTTTTACTGGAAAACGGCGCGAACATAGACGCGAGGGACGCTTCTGAAACTACGGTTTTGATAGCGGCGACCAAGAACGATCAGATTGAGATCGTCAACCTGCTTGTTGAAGACGGCGCGGATGTAACCCTTGAAGATAGCGAGGGCTATACGGCAAGCTATTTTGCCAGGACAAATGAAATAAAGAAGATCCTGCTGGCGGCCTCAAAGAAGTCTGAAGGCCGGGCGGCCCGTGATGAGGCCCTCCCCGTCGAATTGAGGAGGGATAAATATATGAGGATGATCACGACCCATATGGAGAACAAGAGGTATGCGGCCGCGCTTCCATTCTTCGACAAGCTCTATGCGCTCGATATTGATATTACGAACGATTCCCTTACATTCTATTACGCCGAAGCGCTTTACAGGACCGGTAAGCTGGAACAGGCCATTGAAAAGCTCTATGAATATATGAAAATAGCCGGTAAGGACGGGGAATTTTATCTTAAGGCCATAGATCTTTCAAACGAGATCGAGGAAAAGCTTTAGGGGTTTAGCGCCCCCGGTCTCTCGACCTGGGGCGTGAGCAATTCGATCTATAATTACAATAATGGATCTACAGAGCCGCCTCATAAATTTTATCGCTCCCGATCTTACCAAAGGCTTCATCCTCAGGGTGATAGTCCTCATCGTTTTCGCGCTGATCTTCTTTTCCTACGTTGCAATCCCAATTAAGATTCAGGGCTTCAGTATGGAGCCGTTATATCACGACCAGGGATTCAATTTCATATGGACACCCGCTTATTCGTTTTCAAAGCTTAAGCGTCATGACGTAGTCGCAGTGCGCCTTGCGGGTAAAAAGGTGCTCCTCTTAAAGCGTATAGTCGCTTTCGAGGGTGAATGGGTGGAGTTTAGAAAGGGTAAGCTTTTTATAGACCGGGTCGAGCTTAAAGAGCCCTACGTAAAATTTCCCTGCGACTGGGATCTGGAACCCAGAATGGTCAAAGAAGGCAATGTCTACGTTATAGGCGACAACAGAAACGTGCCGATCGAGAGCCATGTATTCGGGCAGACCGGAGCTGAGCGCATTGTAGGGAGACCTCTGTGGTGAACGCCAGGAATATCATAATCGTAGCGGTTTTGGTCGTCGCGGGCCTCTTTGCTTTTTGGTACTTTTCCGGGAGCGAAGAGGATAGGGTTAAGGAGCGCATTGCGTTGCTCGCTGAAAGGGCCGAAAAAAAGGGTGAGGAACCGGTTATGAAGATGGCGCTCAGGGTGCGCGGTATCGGCGCGCTCTTTGCTGAAATGTCAGTCATCGAGTCGGCCACCTATGACCTCTCAGGTACCTATACGCCGAATGATATTAATACGCTGGCCGCCGCTATCAGCACGCGCTTTAAAAAACTTTCGATAAAGTTCTTTGATATCCGGGTGGACTTTCCCCGGGACGGGCTGGCGAGAGTGGCGCTTACGGCAAGACTAAAGGGGCTATCAAAGTCCGAGGGGCTTTTAAAGGAGACGCACGAGCTTGAGGTCGAGCTCAAAGATATAGACGGCGAATGGTACTTTAGCCGGATCAGCATGGTCGATGTGCTTCAAAAATAGCGGATAATAATATAGCAATGATAGTAGAGATCGTTCTCTGGATAGTAGCTGCCCTGCTAGTTGTTGTCGGGCTTGCGGGGCTCGCGCTCCCCGCCCTTCCGGGAGCGCCGCTTTTATTTCTCGGGCTTTTCGCGGCGGCGTGGGCCGAGGGCTTTACATATGTCGGGCAGTGGACCCTTATTGCTCTGGGGGTAATCGCCGTACTCACCTATGCGGTTGATTTTGCGGCGGGAGCGTTCGGCGCAAAACGTTTTGGCGCTTCGACCCGCTCTGTGATAGGCGCGGCAATAGGCGCTGTCGTCGGGATTTTCTTTGGAATCGTCGGTGTCTTTATAGGCCCCTTTATAGGCGCGGTTATCGGAGAGCTGACCGTCAGGCCGGACATCTTTGGTGCGGGCCGGGCGGGTCTCGGAGCTACTATCGGCCTGTTGGTCGGGACAGCGTTAAAACTCTCTTTGGGCATTACAATGGTGGCGATCTATATTCTGGTCAGGATTTTCAGTTCGTAGGAGGGGGTTTACTTCTCAAGCTTTTTTAGCTTTTTGATTTTGTCGATGATATTGGTGGTGCTCTTTCCCTTGACGAGCCTTACTCTGGCTACTTTACCGCCAATGCTCTTTACCACATCCGCCCCGACAATGTCCCGGGCTTTCCAGTCTGCACCTTTTACGAGCACGTCCGGCAGTATTTTCCTGATGAGCTTTTCCGGCGTTATTTCTTTAAAGAGCACACAATAGTCAACAGCCTCAAGCGCCGAGAGGATCTCTGCCCGTTCCGCCTCCGGCACAACGGGCCTGCCCCTGCCCTTAATCTTCCTTACCGAAGCGTCGCTATTTAGGCCGACGACGAGCAGGTCGCCAAGAGAGCGCGCCTTTTTAAGATAGCGCACGTGGCCCGCATGGAGCACGTCGAAACATCCGTTGGTAAAGACGATCTTTTTGCCTTTGCGCGTCCGCTTTAGCTTTTCACTAAGCGTTCTTATTGATATGAGCTTCCTCTTAGTTGTCAATTCTACCTCGTTAGCCTTGTTATCTCATCTGTGAAATCCGGATGGCTCTTTATGAGCTCTTCCCTTACCCCGTGTTCGTAATCCCCGAATTCAAATCCGGGGGCCATTGTGGTCCCTAGAAGGGCGAAGCCTTCGTTGTTGGGCGCTAGCCTGGAGCCTTGCCACACCCCTGCCGGCACGATAAGTTGTGGGCGGATGCCGAATTCGATCTCAGTACCTGTGGTAATGACCTCGCCTGTGCCGTCTTCATAGAGTAGCGTCGTCTCCACAGGGCCGCCCATGTAGAGGTGGAATATTTCCGTACCGGGAAGCCTGTGCATGGACGAGTAGGTCTCGCGGGTAATCAGATAATAGATGGCGCTCGAGATCGCGCGTTCGTCTTTGTAGGCAGGACCAAGCGTCTCTTTCGGGACCATGATCGTCGAGCTAAAGGTCTGTGCATAGTAGCCGCCCTCGCGCGGCAGGGGCGCTAGCCCCAGTTCTTTAATTATGGTTTCAGCGTCGAGCATATGGTCTTTATCCTCGAAGAAAACCTATCACACCCGGGCGGTTCTGGCAAGGGTAAGGACGCTGACTTCACCTCCGGCGCTTTTTAATATTCGCGCGCATTCCGTGATAGTCGCGCCCGTGGTATAGACGTCGTCTATGAGGAGCACCTTTTTCTCTTTAAAGGCCGCGTTGTCTGTTATTTCAAATGCGCCTCGTACATTCTTTTTTCTATCTTCACCCTTTAGCTCTGTCTGCGGCCTCGTTAGTCTACCTCTCTTTAGCGCTGTATAATCGAGCCTCTTATTAAGGTTTTTCGCTACGAGCCTTGCGAGTATAAGCGACTGGTTAAAGCCCCTGTGGCGAAGCCTTCTCCTGTGGAGAGGGACGGGTACGACCAGGTCCGTATCTCTAAATTCCAAGAGAAGCGGGTATAAGAGCGCCTCGAAAGCGGGCTTTAGGGCGAAGAGCCCGTTATATTTAAAGAGTCTTATGGCTTGAGCGCCATTTTCCGTATAATAGAGAGCGCTCCTGGCCTTTATAAAGGGCACCCTTTTTCTCTTTATGCACCCGGTGCAGAGGTGGTCCGGTCCGATGGAGGTTACAAAGGGGGCCCCGCAAAGAGAGCATATCGGCCCTGTAATCGCTTTAAAGCCCGTAACGCAATCTGCACAGACCGTGCCTGGGCGCATAGTGCTAGAGAGCGAGCCAGGGTACTTGGAGGCGAGCCCGTCTCCGCATAGCGGGCAGGCACCAGGAAGAAGTATATCGATTAGAGATGAAAGCACAATGGAAGTGATGAACCCTTTAGTGTCGCTAAAATATTCGGTTGGTGCGACACACTAGTCGCTCGACGCTTTTAAGAGCTCACTGTCGTCTTCGAGTTGCTTCTTTACGAGGAAGACGAGCTCCTTAAGCGCGAAAGGCTTTGTTAGCAACTTGATTTTGTCCTCATTATGGAGTTTTTGGGCCTCGTCGTCGATATCATAACCGGTCAGGCATATAACAGGAAGCTTTGGCGAAAGCTCCCTGACTTTATGGTAAAGCTCAATGCCGGTCAATTTCGGCATCCTTATATCGGTGACAAGAAGGTCGATCTTATTCTGGTTCTCCTTGTAGAGTTTAAATCCCTCTTCGCCGTCTGCGGCCGCAAGGGTCTTATAGCCCTGGTTGTTGAGTATCTCACAGACCAGGTCCTTTATCCCCTCTTCATCCTCCACGATGAGGATAGTCGTGGGCTCTATCTTTACCATCGGTGGTTTTTTGTGGACGGCCTGCGGTTCAGGGGCAAAGGGGGCTGTGGGGAAGGTCTGTGGTTCGGGGGCTGAGGGAACAAAGGGGTGTCCTGTCTCTGTCGGGCCTTTCTCCTTATCGGCCGCCCCACTGTCCAGGTCGATCATCTTCACCCCTTCGAGATAGTCCTTGAAGACCGGGCGCGACAGGCTCTTGAACTGATCCATAATATCGTAAATCTTCAATGCGCTCCGTTTTATCGACTCTATGTGGGAGAGCAGTTCATCGTCTCTTCCGTTGTACTTTAGTTTTTCCTCTATCATCTCGGCCTTGAGGAGAAGGACTGTAAGGGGCTGATTGATGTTGTGCGCCGCCGTCAGCACCGTAGCGTCGTAGACGTTCTTCTTTTCGCTCTCGACAAACTCCTGCTGCGACTCTTTGAGCTTCTGGTTCATCTCCTTCAATTTGTTCGAGACCGCGTAGAGCTGTTTCTTCCTCTGCCTGCTCTTTACCTTTTGCGTCTTCTTTTTTAGCGCCTTGTTGATTGTGGTGACAAACCCCTTGAGGCTGTCTATGGGGTGGGTAATATAGTCGCTGGCCAGGTCATTTCTAAGGCACTCGACAGCCGATTCGATGCTGGGCCGGGAGGTAAGGACTATGACCCCTGTATCGGTCTCAGACTCTTTTATTACCCATAGGAGTTCTTCGCCTTTCATGGAGCCCGGCAGATTGAGGTCTGTTATGACCAGGTCGAACTGCTCCTCATAGAAGGCTTTCATAGCTTCTTTAGCACTACCTGAGGTGGACGCCTCGAAGCCCGCGGCCTCAAGTATGACCTTGATCATACCGCGTATCTCTTTAGACTCATTGACTATCAGTATCCTGGGCATCGGTCGATAGAACCCTCTCTTTATAGCAAATTATAGCAAATAAAACGCGATAATAAATCATGTGCCGTATAGTTCGCGGCCCATGGGGCAGATAACTCTATAAGAAACAGATAGATATACTATTTTTAAGGGTTTTTATTGATTCTACCTTAATATATCAGTTTTTATAACAGGCGTCAATAAATCTAATAATTTTATAAAATCGGGTGTTACGCTTTTCTGGTTCCCTAAACCCGCATTTAGCCTTCATCTGCCGCCTTTTTTATTGCGTCCAGGAGTATCAGGCGGTGGCAGAGATTTTCGTCCGCGCAGTAACAGCCTATACTTATAGGGCTGGTTTTGGCGATAGCGGCAAGGAGCGCCGTGGCGTGGCGCTTATCCGGTGAGCCCTTTAGCTCCTTAATGTAGCGTGCTTTAAACCAGGCAAACTCTTTAGCCGCTGGACGAGCCCCTTTGCCGCAGGCTTCTTTGACCTTCTCTTTGAAGGCCTTTATAAGATCGCTGGTTGGCGCGAGTGTCGGGAACCAGACGTCGAAATAGTCGAGTTTCGAAAGCTCGGCCTTCTTGACCCCCCTGGGGAGATACCTGACCGTGCCGATCCTAATTCCAGCGCCCCTCTTTTTCGGCTCGCCGAAGCGGCAGGAACTTATCTTGAGTGCCATAGATGCCCCTTATGGAGAAAACCCGGCCCTATTATACATATAAGATACGGTTATGTCTAATAGATGTAAAAAGCGTTAGAAAATACGGGGTTAGCGGTAAAAGGGGTTGTAAAAAGGCGTAAAAAAGCGCCCCCTTTCCTCTTTCAGGGGGCGCTTTGGGCGAGCATTAGACTCTTTAGTTGTCCATAAATTCGTCGGTTCGGCTGTCATCCTCCGCAGGAGCGTCGGGATAGTCCATAACGACTTCATAGTCGGTATTCAAGAGCCCGGTCTTGCCATAGAGGTTTATCTTGGTATCCTCGTATGGGAATTCGTTTTTTTGTGCCTCGTCGTTCGCGGGAGGGGCCTGTTCAAATATAATGGCCGCCGCCGCCCTTTCCCTGTCGGGGCTCTCTATCGGGGCGAAGGAAAAGAAGAGTTCGTTGTCCTCTCCGCTCGCCGCCGGGATGTCGTCTTCATCGGTAATATTGGATACCCCGCATTCCTCGCGCCAGGCTTCCCGCATATCGCTACCTTCGATTGCGGCCGCGCAATCTTCGCTCTCACCGACATAAATGAGCCTTTGAAGCGAGGTGTCCTTGCCTTCTTCGTCGAGGATGCCGTCTGTGACGACGTAAACCCCTGATTCATGGGGTATTTTCTCTATACTCTTTTCATTCCAAAAACCGTCGAATGTTATTTCCAAGTGCTTTCTCATCTAATCCGCTCCCTTTTATTTGAATAGTATGGCTATTTATCAGTATATATTAAATTATAGGGTTGTAAGTACGGTTTGTCAATATTGCGATGGCC
>CBDVCO010000054.1:0-13379 GCA_965372515.1 uncultured bacterium
CTTACCGAGGAATAATCTTACCGAGGAATAAAAACCGGATTAGTCCGGCTTGCTCTCCGTTCATCACATCTTTAGCGTTTTTGCCCGTTCGAAAGTTGCTATAGCTTCCAATAGATTCTAACCTTATTTTTAGTATTTAAAGCAGCTTATCATGTCTGCGTGCAATGCCGTTGATTTGTAATTGCCTTGACAAAAAAGGGCACAATTTTGTACAATATACGGGATTAAATTACTCACAGTGCCTCGTGGTATATAACCTTAAGTTATGGGATGTCTAATGAATGAAAGAGTAGGCGAGCTTTTAATAAAAGAGAAACTTGTAACTACTGAACAGTTCACAAAGGCAAACGAGGAACAGCGTAAGATCGGCGGCGGCATCGGCGCTATCCTGGAAAAGCTGGGCTATGTGATGGAAAAGGATTTCATCACTTTCCTCAGCCGCCAATATGGTGTCCCGGAGGTTGACCTTTCAGAGCTGGAGGTCGATCCGGACCTTCTAAAACTTATCTCCGAAGACGTAGCCAAAAAATATCAGCTCATTCCCATGGAAAGATACGGCGCCACCCTCAAGATAGCCATGGCGGACCCCTCTAATATCTTCGCCATAGACGATATCAAATTCCTTACAAATTATAACGTTGAAGCATCCATTGCCTCTGAGCAGGCCATTAAAGATGCTATTGATAAGGCATATGAAGTGGAGGATATGGCCCTTGATGAGGTCTTCAATGAATTTGACGAAGCCGAGATGGAGGTTGTAACAGACGAGGAAGAGCTCGATATGTCTGACCTCAAGAGGGCCATTGAGGACGCCCCGGTAATACGGCTTGTCAACTTCATATTGACCGACGCAATAAAAAAGGGTGTCAGCGACATCCATATAGAGCCTTACGAGCGAGTCTTCAGGGTACGCTATAGGATTGACGGTGTGCTCCAGGAGGTCATGAGGCCGCCCGCCAAGCTCAAGAACGCCATTGTGTCGAGGATCAAGATCATCAGCCAGCTCGATATCGCCGAGAGAAGGCTTCCGCAGGACGGTAGGATAAAATTGAAGCTCGGAAAGAACAAAGAGATGGATTATCGTGTTTCAGTACTGCCTACCCTCTTTGGCGAAAAGGTCGTTTTGAGGCTTCTCGATAAGAGCAACCTCCAGCTCGACATGACAAAGCTCGGGTTTGAGCAGAAGGCGCTTGATAATTTCCAGGACGCGATCCATAAGCCCTGGGGGATAGTGCTCGTAACGGGACCGACCGGAAGTGGTAAGACGACCAGCCTCTATTCGGCGCTCTCGGACCTTAATCAGATAAGTGAAAATATAAGCACTGCCGAGGACCCGGTCGAGTTTAACCTCATGGGTATAAACCAGGTCCAGATGCACGATGATATTGGGCTTAACTTCGCCGCGGCCTTGAGGAGTTTTCTAAGACAGGATCCGGATATAATCATGGTCGGTGAGATCCGTGACTATGAGACCGCCGAGATCGCGATCAAGGCGGCGCTCACAGGCCATATGGTCCTTTCAACACTGCACACTAACGATGCGCCGAGTACGGTAAACAGGCTTTTGAATATGGGAATAGAGCCTTTCCTTGTCTCCTCATCATGTAACCTGATCCTGGCCCAGAGGCTTGCCAGAAAGGTATGCAATGAGTGTAAGGAAGAGTTTAAGGTGAGTGAAAATGCCCTTGTGGACCTCGGCTTAGCCCCTAAGGAGGCCAAGAGTATTAAGTGCTTCAAGGGAAAGGGCTGTTCAGTATGCAACGAGACCGGGTATAAAGGCAGGATCGCGCTCTATGAGGTCATGCCCTTTAGCGATAGTATAAAAGAGCTGGTATTAAACGGTGCCTCCACCGCAGAGATAAAGGCCGATGCCATAGGTAGTGGTATGAAATCGCTCAGGATGAGCGGGATTACCAAGGTGGCCGAGGGTGTAACCACGGTCGAGGAGATACTCAGGGTTACAATGGCCGACTGATTTACCGAACTTGGAGGATAATAAGGGATTATGGAAGAGCAGACTCAAACAAAGATATCGCTTCAGGAATTGCTGAGGCTGATGATTGCTCAGGGCGGTTCGGATCTTCATATTACCACAGGGTCGTCTCCGAGGATTAGGGTTAACGGGGAATTGATGCCTATGGCGGATGTCCCTATGCTGACCGCCGTGGAGACCAGGCAGATGTGCTACACTGTGCTTACCGACGCGCAGAAGCATAAATTTGAAGAAAACAACGAGCTGGATTTTTCGTTCGGGCTGAAGAACGTCAGTAGGTTCAGGGGCAATCTCTTTATTCAGAGGGGTTCGGTTGCGGGAGTATTCAGGACGATTCCGTTCGAGATAAAGAGCTTTTCCGATCTGGGGCTCCCCCCGGTCGTTGCGGATCTATGTAAGAAGCGCTCCGGCCTGGTGCTCGTAACAGGGCCGACGGGTAGTGGTAAGTCCACCACGCTCGCTTCGATGATCGATAGGATTAACGAAGATAATTCAGACCATATTATTACAATAGAGGATCCGATAGAGTATCTCCATAAGTCAAAGAACTCCCTTGTGAATCAGCGCGAGGTGGGTGCGGATACGGAGAGCTTCCACAATGCACTCAGATATATATTGAGACAGGACCCTGACGTCGTGCTTCTCGGAGAATTGAGAGATATGGAGACCATCGCGACGGCCCTTGCGGTTGCCGACACGGGCCACCTCTGTTTCGCCACTCTACATACGAACAATTGCGTTCAGACGGTCAACAGGATCGTGGATATGTTCCCGGCCCACCAGCAACCACAGGTTCGCGCTCAACTCTCCTTTGTTCTCGAAGGGGTGCTTTCACAGACGTTGGCCATCAAGGCCAACAATCAGGGCAGGGTAATGGCGCTGGAGGTAATGGTGCCCAACTCGGCAATACGAAATCTCATAAGAGAAGATAAGATCCATCAGATATATTCCCAGATGCAGATCGGCCAGGCGAAGTACGGTATGCAGACCATGAACCAGGCTTTGCTGGACCTCTATCTAAAACAGGTCATAACCCTTGACGAGGCAATGGGCAGGACCCAGGATATGGACGATATGCGCCAGATGCTCTCAAATGCCGGCGCGGGCCAGACGGGTGGCGGTATGAAACCAGGCGCTGTGAAACCAGGCGCGACCATGCGCAATAAGTAAGACCTAATAGACCTCAATAAAGAGAGAGATTATGCCAACATTTGTCTATTCAGGGAGGGCGGCGAACGGGGAAGCGAAAAGCGGTGAGATAAGAGCCGAGAACATGGCTCAGGCTACAGCCGCTTTAAGGCATCAGCAGATCGTAGCCTCTTCGATCTCCCCAAAGAAGAGTCTCATCGCGAGGCTGAACGAGATACAGATTCCCGGGATGGGCAGGGGGATCACGACCAAAGAACTCGTAGTCTTTACAAGACAATTTGCGACTATGATCGACGCGGGGCTCCCGCTCGTGCAGTGTCTCGACATTCTGGCGAGCCAGCATGAGAATCCGATCTTCAAGAAGGTCCTCTTTGACGTAAAGAGTAGCGTGGAAGGCGGTTCAACATTCGCCGACGCTCTTGCTAAACACCCTAAAGTCTTTGACGCGCTCTTTGTCAATCTCGTTGCCGCGGGCGAGGTAGGCGGTATCCTAGATACGATACTTAACAGGCTCTCCGCCTTTATGGAGAAGAATGAAAAGATCAAGGGCAAGGTGAAGGGTGCTATGAGCTACCCGGTAGCGGTCATCGGTATTGCGATCGTTATCGTAACCGGCCTACTGGTCTTCATCGTTCCTGTCTTTGATGAGATGTTCAAGGGTTTTGGTCAGTCTCTTCCGGCCCCTACCCAGTTTATAGTTACATTAAGTAATATCATAATGTATTCATGGTATTATGTTATCGCTGTTGTTGTCGCTATTTTTGTCGGCATTAAGCAGACCCGTAAGACCAAGAAGGGACTACTTTTTACCGATAAATTGATCCTCAAGATCCCTGCATTCGGTGATCTTATAAGAAAGACCGCGGTTGCCAGGTTCTCCCGTACGCTTGGGACCATGATGAGTAGCGGCGTGCCTATTCTCGAGAGCCTGGAACTTGTGGCCAAGACGGCGGGCAACTCTGTGATACAGGAGGCTATTATGAAGGCCCGTGCCAGTCTGAGCGAAGGAAAGACCCTGGCCGAACCGCTTGAGGAGACCGGTGTCTTTCCTGGAATGGTCACACAGATGATAGCTGTGGGTGAACAGACCGGTGCCATGGATACCATGCTTTCCAAGATCGCCGACTTCTATGAAGATGAAGTCGATGTGGCCGTCGATACGATGACTTCGCTGATTGAGCCCATGCTTATGGTATTTCTGGGCGTGGTGGTCGGTGGTCTCGTTATCGCGCTTTACTTACCCATATTCAGTATTGCGGGTGCGGCTTCCGGCTCCTAAGGCAATATGACACAAGTCCGCATTCAGCGTTTTTTGAAGGGCAAGTTGCAGACCATGATGGTGCTCCGAGTGGTCCTTGCGCTGCTCTTTCTTCTTGTCACTGTCTGGCTCCAGTTAAGAAGTCCCTCCAAGACATATACATCCTTCTATTCCATATATGTCTTCGCCTTTACTATCGGTGTTGTCACCATAGTATACGCGGCTCTCTTGAGGCATCTCACTAATTTAATAAGGTTCGCTTACGTTCAGGTAGCAATGGATATCGTAATGATATCTGTCGTTGTCTATATGTCGGGTGGCATAGCCAGTTACCTGTATATTCTCTATTATATTTCGGTAATAGGCAGTGGCATTATTATAGGAAGAAGAGGCGCTATCTTTGCGGCTACCTTCTCAGCCATAGCGTACGTCTTGATCCTCTATACGGATTATCTGGGAGTCCTTCCCGATACCTACAGATTTCTAATATCTGCGAAGGTAATATGGTTCGATCTGCTCAGTACGCTCGCTACGAACGTACTGGCGCTCTATAGTGTGGCCTTTCTTATAGGGCACCTCGCCGAAAAAACGGTCAGGGTGGAGAGGGAGCTTGAAGAGAAGGAGATAGACCTTGAGAATCTGGAGAGCCTCAACAAGGAGCTTGTCGAGAATATCAACAGCGGGATAATGACGCTCGACCAGGACGGCAGGATTACGTCGTTCAACAGAGGGGCGGAGGAGATTACAGGCTATAGTTTGAAAGAGGTCTACAGATTAAAGGGGGCCGACCTCTTTGATATTTTTTCAGAGGAGTCGCTCGATGCCATCCCTCAGGGGTTCAGGGGTGAGGAAGAGGTGATTGTCAAGGACGGTAGCACGAAGTTTCTGGGCTTCACCGTCTCGCAGGGCAAGGGCGGGGATATGAGTAAGATCGTAATATTTCAGAACCTTACAGAGCTTAAGAGCATGGAGAAGCAACTACGCAGGGATGAAAAATTAAAGGCGCTGGGAGAGCTCTCCGCGGGGTTGGCGCACGAGATAAGAAATCCGCTCGCCTCCATCAGCGGCTCGATCCAGGTATTAAGGGACGCCTTGAAGCTTAAGGGCGCGGACGAGCGCTTGATGGAGATAGTCTTAAAGGAGACCGAGAGGCTAAATGAGTTGATTACCGACTTTCTTCTCTTTGCCAGGCCCGAGCAGAAGGATAAGGCCCTATTCGATGTCAGCAAGGTGATCGAGGAGACGATATCGGTATTCAGGAACTCTCCTGAGGCGAGCAATATTTCCATAGGGTGTAAGCTTGAGGGTTCTGCGTATATCAAAGGCAACTCAAGGCAGGTCCGCCAGGTATTCTGGAATCTCTTTTTAAACGCGTCACAAGCCATGAAGGACGGCGGCCTCCTTTCGGTTACTCTTGATCATATGAAGGGCGACGCCGTCCAGATGGCTTCGATTGACACGTATGATGACGAGAGTTCTTCATTTGTAGAGATAGTAGTGGCGGATACGGGTATGGGGATCGATTCCGAAGATATTTCGAGGATATTCGATCCTTTCTTTTCTACAAAGGACTCCGGCTCAGGGCTCGGGCTCGCTATAGTCTATAGGATTGTCAAGAATCTCGGAGGCACTATATATGTAAATAGTGCCGAGGGGCAGGGAATCACCTTCAGGCTTTTAATCCCGGAATTCTTTGAAGAGAGCGTGCCAGGTGCCGTAGGGGTTAGTTGATAACACCCAAAGCTTTTTAAAACGGCAGACCTATTTTCTAATCAGGGATAGATTATGAGCAAGGAAAAGATTCTAATAGTGGACGACGAGAAGAGCATGAGGGATTTTCTCAAGATAATGCTCGCCAAGGAGGGCTATGAAGTAAAGAGCTTTTCAAGTGGCGAGGCGGCGATAAAATATTTCAAGGAGAACCACCTGGACCTGGTTATAAGCGACATCAAGATGAAGGGCATGGACGGTGTAGAGTTGTTAAAGGAGCTAAAGGCGCTGGACGAGGAGATACCCGTCTTGATGATCACCGCATACGCCTCTGTAGATACCGCTATCGAAGCGATGAAGTCCGGCGCCTATGATTACTTTACAAAGCCCTTTAATGTAGAGGAGATAAAGATTCATATAAAGAGGGCGATAGAGAGGAGAATGCTTGTTCACGAGAATACGGCCTTAAAGCACGATATGAAAAGCAAGTACGGCTTTGCCGGCCTCGTCGGTAACAGTAAAAAGATGGAGGAGCTTTACTCTCTTGTGATGAGTGTAGCGCCCACCAAGACTAACGTCTTTATAACCGGCAAGAGCGGTACCGGCAAGGAACTGGTAGCAAGGGCCATTCACCAGGAGAGTCCCAGAAAGGATAAGTCCTTTGTGGCGCTCAATTGCGGCGCTATTCCGGAGAACCTGATCGCGAGCGAACTCTTCGGCCATATGAAGGGCGCCTTTACAGGTGCTGTCTCCAATAAGGAGGGGATGGTTGAGATGGCCGACGGCGGCACCCTCTTTCTCGATGAGATTACGGAGCTTCCCTTGCATCTTCAGGCGACTCTCTTGAGGTTTATTCAGGAGAGGATCTTCAGGAGGATCGGCGCTACAAAGGACATTGGCGTTGATGTAAGGCTTGTGGCCGCTTCCAACCGTGATGTGGAACAGGAGGTGGCCCAGGGCCGTTTTCGCGAAGACCTCTTCTACAGGCTAAATGTAATAAGGGTCGAGTTGCCTACATTAAAGGAGAGGAGCGAGGATATACCGCTCCTGGCAAGGCATTTTCTGGGCAAGTACTCCGTTGAACTCGGCAAGGATATCAAGGCTATCAGCGAAGAGGCGATGGCCCTGCTGATCGATTACGATTATTCGGGAAATGTGAGAGAGCTGGAGAATATCATTGAACGCGCCGTTGCCTTAGAAAAATCCGATAGTGTTACCACCGAGAGCCTGCCCGCCTATATTACGGATGAAGCCTCTCCCGGCGCTACAACTTCCGGCAAAGATATGAAAGGTACTCTGGTAGAACTGGAGAAGATCATCTCAAACGTAGAGGTGCCGGAGGGGGGGGTGGACGTAGAGCATATTGTGAGCGAGTTCGAGAGGAATATGATCATGGACGCCCTTGAGAAGGCTGAGGGTGTGAAGACAAAGGCCGCGGAGCTTTTAGGGCTTAGTTTCCGCTCTTTCAGATATAAGCTTAATAAATATGACAATTCATAGATTCGATAGGGAATACAGGGTCTTATATGCGCTCGGGTTAATTGTCTTCGTTGTTTTGATATTTCTCTGGGCCTATCAGTTGCAGCACTGGGATACGGATATCTTCTGGGCCCTTAAGAGCGGCGAGTGGATAGCGGTTAACATGGATGTGCCGCGCCTCGACCCGTTCTCCTATACATTCCCGGACAAGGAATGGATCGATTTTACCTGGGGATTCCAGGTGGTCGCGCACATCTTCTATACAAAGCTTGGCGGCTGGACCGGGCTCTTTCTACTACAGATAATTCTTACATACGCCACCTTCTATCTTATATACAGAAATATTGCGCTCCTGACATCGAAGAGACTTTGGTTTACGCTTGCTCTGCTTTTTCTGATATACGCAAGCGCGCGCGTCAGGTATATCATAAGGCCGCAGCTCTTCGCCTATTTTTTTATGGCGCTCTATTTCTATATCCTCACACTTTATATGTTGGGCATAGGGCGTAAGAGCGCCTGGCTTCTGGCGCTACTTTTGCCCATGCAGGTGCTTTGGGTAAATCTTCATTCGAGTTTTATCCTCGGTATCTTTATCGTCGGCGCTTACGCTGCCGGAGAGTTTATAGAGGAGCGAATCCGCGGGGGAATATTCTCAAGGCCATCGGCCAGGACAATCTCGCTCATCGTCGTAACCTTGCTCCTTCCAGTCGTCTCGCTTATAAACCCATACGGCTATAAGCTCGCGTTCTTTCCACTCATCCATATGGGCGGCGAGAACGCCGACGCGCTCAGGTATATAGGGGAATGGACGCCGATAAGGCTAAAGGAGATGCTCTTTTATTTCTATCCGTACCCGCTCCACCATTTCGCCGCCAAGGTGATACTCTACGGCACAGTAGCCGGATTTATCCTTAATCTCAGGAGGCTCAGGGTAAGGGACTTTATCCTTATCGTCCCTGTCGCCTATATGGCGGCGTCGCATATCAGATGGCTCGTCGTCTTTGCTCTCTTTGCCGCTCCGATATTTGCTTCCAACATTTCAGGGTTTCTGGATCGCTCAAACAAGAAGGAGCGGTTGTGGTCAAAGCTCTCCATGGCGGTAGCTGTCATTATCGCCCTGCTCTTTATATATGAGCACGCGTTCGTCCTTGATAGGGCCGATTCGGGGTTGGGGCTCAAGCAGGGTCATTACCCGGAGGGAACCGTTGATTTCATGAAGGAGAATCGCCTTAAGGGCAATATCTTCAATACATATGTTTTCGGCGGCTACCTTATCTATCATTATCCCGAGGTCAAGGTCTTTATAGACGGCCGCACGCCTACGGTATATTCTCCCTATCATTTCTGGACATCGAGGCTTGTAAACGAAGAGAAGAGATGGAAGAGACTCGGAAGAGATCATGATCTCAACATGGCGCTCATCGGAATCAAGCAAAGGATCTGCCCAAAACTCTTGAAGAATAAAGAGTGGATTCCGGTTAACTTCGACGACGCGTCGGTGCTATTTCTTAAGGATGTAGAGGCTAATAAAGATGCCATATCAAGATGGGGTTTTAAATATGTGGATCCGTGCGATACGGGCAACAGGTATGAACTGCCGGACGATCCTGAGAAGCTCGCCCTGATGAAGGCGGAGATAAAGGATTACGATTATGACTGGGGGCGCACCTCAAGAGCGCACTGGCTCATGGGGCTGATAAGTATGGAGATGGGTGGAGTTGATAATCTGGAGGAGGCCCTTTCAGAGTTCAGAAAGGCGATTGAATTCAACCATGCTCCCCTTGTTTACTATGATGTGGGGTTAACGCTTATTAAGCTCAAGAGGTACGACAAGGCTATCGGTGCCTTTGAGGAGACGGTCGATTTTGATAAGGGGTTTGACAAAGGATATTATGGAATAGGGCTCGCCCACTACTACAAGGCCGACTTTACAAATGCTTATGCGTTTTTAAAGAGACATGTTGATATCGCGGGGGACAATAGCGAAGAGCTCGCCTATAAGCTACTCGGTCTATCGGCCTTTAATATAAAAGAGTACGCCAAGGCGATAAGATACCTTAAGAGGGCGGCCTTCCTGAATGAAGAGCCGAAGGCGCTTAGTAATATCTATTATTTTCTCGCGAATTCTTATCTTGAAGAAGGGGAGCTTGCCAAGAGCAGCTCATATTACCAGAAGGCGATAGATATTGAACCGGATTATGTCGATGTAATCAGTGCCCTTGCAAAAGATTTTGAGGCACAGGGCAGGTTAGAGGCTTCGGCCCATCTCTTCGGGCAGATAAGCCGCGTTGGTGACAAAAATTGACACAATCCGGTGACAAAATTTGTCACTCTGCAATCCTTTGATGCCCATTTTAATGCATAGTACGTTGTTTTTATTGAGTTTTTTATTTGGCACGCTCCTTGCACTTTATAGAACTAACAGGCAGCTTATATTCGTTCTCTTGAGATCTTCACTAGAGATTAGAGGCAGCAACCAACCATAAGCAACAACGAAAGGAGAGAGAGATGAGAGATTACTTCAAAAGGATTCTACAGAAGAAAGAGGGCTTTACGCTCGTCGAGCTGTTGATCGTTATCGCGATCATCGCCATACTCGCGGCTATCGCTATTCCGCAGTTTACCAAGTACAAGAACAAGGCGTATGATGCAGAGCTATCGGCTGACGCCAAGAATGCCTACACCGCGTCGGTTGCCTATCTGACCGATAATCCGAATGCTACGATCAGCGACCAGTCCATGCTCAGCGCCGGTGGTTATTCCAGGAGCGCCAACGTTGTCTGGGAGACAGGATCAGGCAGTTTGACCACTACCTCAGGTAGTTTCATACTCGTCAGTACCGCGGCGGTAGACACAAAGAATACGGCACAGATCTTCTATAACGGTAATATCGAGATTGGTCCCTGATGTTAATGTCGTATCCTACGAAGGGGGGGGAGGCTCAGGCCTTCCCCCTTTTTTTTGATTTTAGTCTTTCACATATGCGGTATCTGAAATCATGAAGGGAAAGGGTAATGTCAGTAAGGGGTGTAATAGGTGATTCCAGGGGCTTTACGCTCGTCGAACTCCTGATCGTTATAGCGATTGTCGCCATACTCGCGGGTATTGCCATCCCCAATCTTGCCAGGTATAAGGTGAGGGCGCACGACGCTATGCTTGAGTCCGATACCGAGACCGCTTATATAGGGGCGCAGATGTATTTAATAGAGAACCCCAGTGGTATAGTTGACAGCACTGCTAAGCTTAGCATCGGCGGCTATTCCGCCTCCCCGGAGATTGTCTTTAGATCAGGGAATATGACCATTATATCGGGGAAAGTGGTAATCGTCAGCACAATGGCCGATGACACCAGGAATGTCGCCACATTGTTCTTTAACGGCAATGTCGATATCACCGCGAACTGAGCCAGCTTTGCTTAGCCGTAATCCGCTTTAAAACTTCTTCTTACTATCGAGCAGAATGGTAACCGGGCCGTCGTTTACAAGGCCGATATCCATCATCTCCTGAAACTCGCCTGTACCTACTTCTATTTCACTCTCTCGAAATCTCAAAATCAGTTGATCAAAGGTTGCTTTTGCGATCTCGGGCTCCTGGGCAAGTTTAAATGACGGCCTTCGGCCACGTCGAACGTCTGCCAATAGCGTAAACTGGGAGACCACCAGCAGCGAGCCGCCCGTATCTAAAACGCTCAGGTTCATCTTTCCCTCCGCATCCTCGAATATCCTTAGCCCAAGCACCTTGTTTGCGATCGTTTCTATATCCTGAGCTTCATCTTCTTTTTCTACGCCGACAAATACGAGCAGTCCCGCATTGATAGATTCCTTCAGGACTCCGTCTACAGTGACGCTCGCTTCCTTGACCCTTTGGACTACCGCCCTCATAAGCTCACCAATACCTTCTCCCCGATTTCGGCATTAAGCCTCTCTTTTGCGCTTCCCATATTAACCGCAATTTCAAGCAGGCCGGTACTTCCGATTATCGCGCAAAGTGTATCTTCCCTTGCGCTCTCAGAGTAGCTTTTCTGAATCCCCAATATCTCCTTGTCGCGTATGTTGATCGCCGTCTTCTTGCCGGCCCCCTTCAGGCTATCTTTGCCAATATTGGTTATAAGGTTCCCGAAGCCGTCTATGTGGATCACCTCCCCCGTAATCTTGGTTCCTTCGATCAGGGCTTTTGGCATGGAGAGCTTAACAAGAGAGTCTGCCTCCTCGCCCATGAGGCCGGGATCTTTCCCAAGGCTTAGATGGCCGGCGATCGGCGCGAATATGTCTCTGCCGTGGAATGTGGTGCTAACCGGGCCCGGGAAATACTCCTCGTTGGTAATGCGGATGGTCCGGATGATATCTGTACCCTCAAGAGCCAGGGAGAATATACCGTTATCAGGGCCGACGAATATATAGCGCGCGGTCTCGACGATAACCGGCTTTCTTGGCCCGCCGACACCCGGGTCGATTATAGCAACGTGGATACTTCCCTCAGGGAAAGATCGGCAAGCTTCGTTTAGAGTGAATGCCGCGCCAAACCTGTCCTGCGCCCGTATCTGATGGGCAATGTCCGTAATGCGGGCATCCGGGTTGACAGAGAGGATCGCCCCCTTCATGGCGCCGATGTAGGGGTCGTGAAGGCTGAAATCGGTTGTAAGCGTTATGGGTCTATGTGCCAATGATTTTCACCAATATCCTTTTCTTTCGTCTTCCGTCGAACTCTCCGTAGAAGATCTGCTCCCACGGGCCAAAGTCGAGAGCTCCTTCGGTAAGCGCGCAGACCACCTCGCGCCCCATGATCTGGCGCTTTAGATGGGCGTCACCGTTATCCTCGCCGGTGTTGTTGTGCTGGTACCTGCTTATGGGCTCATGGGGCGCGAGTCCCTCGAGCCACTGCTCGTAATCCCGGTGGAGCCCCTGCTCGTCGTCATTTATAAAGACCGACGCGGTTATGTGCATCGCGTTTACAAGAACGAGACCTTCCGTGATGCCGCTCTCGTCTATGGCCGAGCTGACTTCACCTGTGATATTTATAAAAGCCCTTCTGGTCGGAACGTCGAACCACAGCTCTTTTCTAAAATTTTTCATATCGCTCCTTTAAGTATAGTTATTGTAGTTAGTCCACAGGGCCGGTAATCATCAAAGCCCCCTGGGGGTAGGTAAGTTCAATTGCCGACGAGTCATCAAATATGGCAAATAGACGGATACCCGAGTTCTCATTAAGTCTCCTTGCTATCTGTGCCGGGACAAAGAGATCAAAGCCGCTTTTGTCTGGCAGGCCGTATCTTTCGGCTATATCGGGGCGGCTTTCATGGGTCTTTATGTGGAAGGCGTACTCACCGTCTAGTAGCGCCATGATAACATTTGGCAGCATGCGCGTCTCCCGCTCCGCCGCCCAGCCGACTATGTGGAGTTCGGCTCCCTCGAATTCCAGAACCTTTTCAACGATGCCTGCTTTACCTCCCTTCTTAACCTGGAACTCATCCTTAATAAGCCCCTGGTCGTCGTAGGATACGATAGAGAGTCCGTCCCCCCCTGCCTTCAATGAGAAGGGCGCGCGTTCTCTCCTGGTAATGGTAGTTAGTTTCAGGCTCGGCTTTTCCGGGTCGTCTATAACGAATATCTTCATATCAATTGCTCCGGCCTCAAAGGCAGCTTCCGGCAGGAGAAAAGAGAAGTCGGCCTTACCGTCCTTTATACCGAGGGTCCTGGTCACTGACCTGACTGTGCCGTTTATCGCCAGGGCAAGCGGCTGTGTTCTTATCGATCTCTCTATATTGCTGGCCTGTCCGGAAATAAGCCCCTT
>CBDVCO010000055.1:0-12387 GCA_965372515.1 uncultured bacterium
CCACGTCCTCATCGCTCCCCCAGACCTCTTCCACTATATCTTCAGCCGCCTTCTCAACGGCGGCGGCCGGGAAGTATATATTTATCGTTACGCAGGAGACCGCGACAAAGGCCATAATAAAAAAGAATGCCGCCTTACTCAAAGGGTTCTTCATCTTCCTACCTCCCCGAGCGGGCCGGCTTAAAGAGAACGTCCCGCGCGTTTAGATTGCTTATATTAAAAAATCGAAATATCCTGTGCTATATCTAAAATGTAGCGCGCTACTTGGTCTTCTGGACCCGCTTGAGCCTCTTTACCAGCTCCGCAAAGGAGATGTCACGGGTGTGGCTTACAACATCGACCCTCGGGGGCAATAACGCACCCATAACAATATACCTCTTATTGTCCGCCATCTCAACACCCAATAAGCTGAACCTGTCATTTTTAAGCCTTCCGCTAAAGCCCATCTTGCTGTAGCCGTACTCCTTGAAGAAGCGGTATATGCCCTTGTCGAGTATCGAGACCGACGAGCCTGAACTAAATACCTGTATCTTCTTCAGCGCCTTTACGTCTATCCTCTGGGGCACGCCCCTGGTCCTGATCGTCTCCATCTGTATAGAGAAACTCACAGGCAGGCCGTCCATTATGACGAGGTCCTGGACGTAGCCCGTGAGTACGCCGCTTATCAGGCCGAACTCGAAGGTCCGGGTAAGCTCAGAGAGGTCGAGCCTGTCTATCTCTATACTGCTCTTAAAAGAAGCCGTAGGGCTGAACAAATTGTCCATCTCTATACCCCTGACCCCTATCCTGCCGTTAAAAAGATTTAGCTCGATCAATCCGTCCGTCCTTAGAGTCCTCCCCGCGAGCGTCGCTATCGGCATGGAGCCGGTCAAGGTTCCGCTAAATGGCGGCAGGCCGAGCAACTCAGCGACCTCGCTTAGCTTGATACCGTCTATGTCAATACCGAGGCTCAGCGTTCTCCCCTTACCTACTATATCCTCATAGATCACGTTTCTTAATGCCACGACCCCTGAAAACAGGGGTATCTCTAAATCCTCGGCAAAAGAAAGCCTGTTATCCCAGAGCAAGGGCGCGGCCTTAAAGTCCTCGACCACGGCTCCCTTTAATCTTATCTCGCCTATGGTAATGGAGCCCGGCCTCTTCTTCTTTGACTTACCTTTATAGGCGTTGGGATATGTAAGAAAGAACGGCAGGCGGGCGTTCATATCGACAAGCGAGAAGAGAGGAGCGGGGCTTTGGGGTTGCGCCTTTTCATCGGGGGCTACCTGCACCTGATCCTGGGCCTGGATTGCCGCTTCTAGCGCCTTGAGCTCTTCAATTGAAAAGAGTCCGTCCATGCCCTCAGGCTCTTCTTCTTCCTCTGGAAGGGCCGTCTCCTCCTCGGCCTCCTCCGGCTGCTTCACTGCCTCCGTCGTTTTCTGGACGAGGCTCGTTTCCATAACTTTAAGCTCGCCCAACATGGAAAAACCAGTAGGCGAGCCCTTTATTCTCGCGTCCATGGAAATAGAGCCGCTGATATCCATATTCGCGAGAGCCGGTATCGACTCCTTTAGAAACGCCTCGTAAGCACGCTCATTGGAGAGGTCCTTTAGAACAAACGAAAGATCAAAGACGGGCGCTGGTTTTTCGCCTTTCTTTTTTCTGGCAAGCCCGTCCACCCTGCCGGCAAAGGTAAGGTTCGCGATATCGGAAATATTTACGAGGCTCTCCTTTATAAAAATAGCGTTCTTCTTAAAACCGCCCGATGTACTTAGAGCGATCTCCCTCTTTGTAAAGTCCGTATAAAAACTCCTGGCAACGAATTCAAATCCCTTTAAGAGCGCCGATGCCTTAAAGTCGCCCTTAATACTACCGCTGCTTTTATCCAACACAAGACTGAACTCTCGCTCCACCTCCAGATCAAAACCCTCCCCCATCACATCACCCTCCATGCCGGAAAAAGAAGCGTCGTTTAACGAGAGTGAGGATTCACCTTTTATGATTGGACCGCCCGGGGAAGAGAGATCGATAGTGCCCTTTGAAGCGAGCTTAATCGGCCCTTTGGTAGCGTCTATATCAAAGCCTTTTGCTTGCGCCGAGAGCCCTGTAACTGAAAAATCGGTCTTCCATTCAAGCTTTGAATCGATCTGCCCCCTGATAGTGCCCGCCCCCTTAACCTCTCCGGCCAGGGCGTACTCAGCGGGCAGGAATAAGGCGTCTATCCCGGCGAACTTCAACGGGCCAGCGTTAAGGCCGATATACACGCCGATATCATTGGTGCCTATACCCGTGATATTGCCCTTGAACTCGACGCTCCCGATAAGGCCGGAGCTTACGCGCGCGGTCTCTAATATCAACCTTCCAACATCTTCATGATAGACCCCGCTAAGCTCGATCTCGTGCCGGTCGTCAGCGGCAAAATGCTTTGATATGGATTTGGTGTTAAGCTTGAACCTTACCCCGTTCGCCTCACGGCCGGACTCAAAGCTGACATCCACAGGGCCGATCTCTACCAGTCCTGTCTTGCCGTCCTCTTTAAGGTGCTTGATCTTGATCATCGCGCCCACAACTACGAGGTGCCTGACGATGAGCGGGATGGCGGGAGGGCCGGAGGGAAATAACCTTTTAGCGCTGGAGATAGAGGCCGGCTTACCCTCTTCGCCCTTCTTCTTAGTAAGGTCGAGGCTTGCTTCCAGACCCTCCACGCTTACGCTCTTTACCTCCCTCTTTAAAAGTCCAAAGAGGCTGAAATCGACTTGCGCGCTCTTTAGCTTTACGAGTAGAGCTTCCTTATCCTTCCGGCTAAGGGCGACATCACTTAAACTTATCGACGAGAGCCCGGCAAGCTCCATAGAGCCTATCTCCAGCGTGAACGGGGTGTTGGCCCCGACGTTGCCTTCAACCATCTCTACAAAGGCCCTGCTATTTATAAAGGAATATAAAAGGACAAGTATTGCCGCGATAAGGAACGCGACAATGAGGATAGCCCATTTTAATTTGGGAAAGCGGGGGTGGTGTTTTTTTTGATCATTCATATTCTTGACGTGTTAGTAAAACAATTGACCGGGTGTGGGCCGGTTTTATATAGCTACGAAAAAGAGAGATCCATATCAAATTACCTTGTTAGATCTTTTAATAACATATAGAACCGAGAAATAAGTTATTGCCCCGACAAAACCGGCATATGAGCAAAATTTATGTAGCTCACCCACTGTCATTAGTCCAAGCAGGCTGTTTGATTGTGAAAGCGGATAGAACGGCACAACGTCTCTATGCATAATGCTATCCAGCGCGACATGGCTATATGTGCCGATAAACGCGCTGACAAAAGCGATCAACCACGCAATATTGATCGGACTCGACTTCCTGCCGATCCTTAGGATCTTAAGCCCGCCCTCGGATAGATACTTACCCGACAACGCTGAAAATATGGCTAATAATGTAGCCCCGATATATGTATGTGAGAAACCGTGAACGTGACCTTCACCTGTTACCATCACAAATAACGGCTGTATATCCATTACGATCTGCGCCCACCCGAAGACCAATAGACTAAAGCTTCCTTGCAGCAAAGCCTTGATAAATATTCCCGGACCCATATGAAAAGGAGTAAACGGCATCAATTTCCTTAAAAGATAAGATAATGATCAGCGACGAAATTGCGCAGACTAGCAGGGTGGGCAAAGCCCACCCTGCATGGATTTTTCAGACAAGGACGAAAGTTACCTTGAGATCGACCCGGTATTTCACGATCCGGTCGTCTTCAACGACAACCTGCTGTTCCTTGACCCAGGCGCCCTTGATATTACGCACAGACTTGGCAGCGCCTTTAATACCCTCTCGTATCGCGTCTTCAAAGCTCTCCTCAGATTCACAGCTTATCTCAATGATTTTGGCAATAGACATGGTAATTCCTCCTCTCTCTTTTGGTTTTGTGTGGAATAGACGTTCCATAGGCTGGGCTCGGCCCAACCTGCTATTTAAGGTCCGCCCCTGTCGGTCAGGTCCCTGGGCGGCTTTGCCTCTTCGCATATACCGCCGCCGTCGGCTTCACGCTTAAGGAGCACTGCGCAGCCCTTTAGCCCAAGCGGCGTGATGATATTCAAAAGAAAAGCCGTAAAGATCAGTATGGAGAAGACGTTCGCGTCTATCGCTCCCATCGAAAGCCCGATGGAGGCGAGGATAAAGGCCATCTCGGCGCGGGCGCCGTGGCCCACGCCGACAGTCAGTGACTCGATCCACGTAAACCTTATAAGCCGCGCCATGCCCCCGGCGCTTACGACCTGGCCTATAAAGCATATGACGGTTAGCACTATGACGAACCATAGACCCGGCCCTCGGAGCACGTCGAAGGTGATGTGAAAACCGAGGGAGATAAAGAATATCGGACCCAGAAATGAATAGGCGATGCCGTAGAGGCGGTCCTCGACCTTCTGTATGAGCCCTGGGCTAGCGACCTTCTCTTCGAAGAATAGCCCCGCGATATAGGCGCCCATTATTATGTGCAGCCCGATGAGCTCGGCAAAGAGGCCGAAGGCCAACGCAATGATAAGGACGAAGGTAAAGCCCTTGCCCGACCTGTTCCTGAAGGGATATTTAAATAGCGGGTAGAGAAAATAGCCGATAGAGAGGACTACGGCGAAGAAAATGATAGTCCTGCCGACCATCCAGAGCAAAGCCTCAATGTCGGTAACACCGCCGTTTACCACACCGAGGACAAGGCTAAAAAATATCAGGGTCAATACGTCGTCTATGACGCAGGTCGCGACGATGACATGGGCCATGCGCGTGTTGGAGAGCCCGAGGTCGTTTAATATCTTTATGGTGATGACGACGGCGGTCGCCGTCATGGTGATGCCGACGAATAGCGCCGGCACTAGCGTTAGCCCGAAGGCCAGGGCGACGAGCATGGAGACCGAGAAGGGGACAACTGCCCCGACAATAGCCACGCCGATGGAGCTACGCATCGCGTGAAAGAACTCTCTGGGCTTGGTCTGAACTCCAGTGTGGAGCATGAGGAAGAATATCCCCATGAGCGCGAGTATCTCGATTATCTCGCTCGGGTGTATCCAGCCGAGGACCGCCGGGCCGAGTATAACCCCCATTACCAGCTCGCCCATGATGGTCGGCAGACCCACCCGGCGTAGCAGCACCGCCACGGTCCAGATCACGACCATCAGAATCAAAAGATGCTGGAATACCAGTTCCATCTCCCCCCCCTAGCCGCTCATAAAGAGACCATTCAAGAGCTTAGAACGCTCCATATAATTGTAGCACAACTAAGGATAAATGATTCGCTTTTAGCGCGCAGAGAAAAGCCGCAGAGAGCTAAGCTCTCTACGGCTTTTCAGGGATGGGGGGGGGTAGTGCTGTAAAAAAACCTTTTACTGCAAATTAAATACGCTCTCTGTTCCGGGAGCAACGCTCACGTTTCCGCGAGATGAAAAAGTTATCGCATCGTCCGTATCCGGGTAGTCCCTCATGACCTGGCATGTAAAGGCCACGGTATAATCGCCGGCATTGACGGAATCAAAGCCATAAGCGTATGTGCCGATATTACTATCGTAGAGCACATATGCCGTGGCTATCGGATTTGGCGCGTTGGAGTCCACATCATCCGGCTCAATTGAGAAGCCCTGGAAGAGATAGACCGCTGTGCTACGATCGCACGACATGTCCCGCACTTGAAGGAGGGAGAGCGCAACCGTTCCACTGATGGAACCCGGCCCAACAAGAACGTCATCACCGGAATCAACTGAAGTACTTGAATGGATAGCATGGTTGTCCCTCTTTAGCTTAAGGGTAGACCTCAGGACGAAATTACCGCCTTTGCCCTTAGGTTTACGCACCGACTTTTTAAGGTCAAAATTAATGGCATGATCGGCATTTCCGCGCAAATCAACATGGAAGCCATTACCGATCTTTAAGCCCGTCCTATCGCCGCCGGGCATCCACAGGGAGTAGTCCGTGCCGTCAATCTTTATAAATGAATCAACGACATCCTTATTTGCTTCGACCTTGAGCCTTATCCACTTATATTCTCCACCGGCCAGCGGAGTGCCTGAAAGGATACTGCTTATATTGACGTCCTCATCCATAAGATCGATCGTACGCGCTCTATGGGTTATGGTTATGGACTTGCCCTTTTTCGGCTTTACCTCGACTGCGGTGTACTTGACAACCACACTCTGAGCATCTTCTATGGACGCACCCTCTGAATGCCCGCCACCCCTTCTGGCTTCGCTCGGCGCTACCAGGAGAACGAATGTGGCCATCAAAAAGACTGCCAGTATAAAAAGCTTTCTAAACCCTCTCTGTCTCATCACAGCCTCCGCTTATCTGCAAGTCCGGCGGATGATACCGCCCGTCAAATAACATATAAACAATTTAAGAATTTTCAACCATCTAGTCCCGAAAACCGGGTGAACATAAAAAACCGCCAAAGAATCTTCTCTTTGGCGGTCCGACTGGCATGACATTAATAAATGTTTTAGCCTCGTAACTCTGCGCCCGCCCGTTTCCGGGAGTTTGCTCTGAGCAAAGATAAATCTATATTCTGTTATAGCTTATTATATAGAACAATCCAGACTCTGTCAAGTCTTTTTTCAATTTTTTTTCTTTTATTTCTTTCCTCTTGTTTTTTCATGACTTACGGCTCATAAGCGGGCTCGCTTCCATCACGCTCTTTATAATCGCGGATTTAGGCCACCCCCTCAATATCTTCCTATCTTCTCGATTTATAAGTAGAATTTGTAGCCAGCGCTATCATTTCTCTACTGCAACCAGCTTATCCAATGCCTTTCTAGCCGCTTTAAATCCCGGAGATATCCTAAGAGCTTCGATAAACTCCTGTTTTGCTTGCTTTTCTTTCTTCTCACCTAGATAGATAAGGCCCAGATTATAGTGCGCGTCGGCACCAAGAGGGTTCAGGCGTATGCTCTCCAGATAATGTCTCTTTGCCAATTTCTCGTTACCCATGTCCCGGTATGCCGTAGCCAGATTGTAGTGCGCGTTATCGCTCCCCGGACTTAACGCCAGCGCCCGTTTAAAGTAGAGCACAGCTTCATCATATGAGCCCCTGGCATAGTGGATAGCAGCGAGGCTCTCGTGGGCCGCTACTAGCCCGGGCGTTACCCTTACGGCCTCCTTAAGATGAACTATGGCATTATCCATATCCTCTATCTCCTGATAAAGTACGCCCAGAGCGTAGCGATATAATCCTTTGCCCGGAGCGAGCCTTATGGCCTCATTATAACCTTTAATCGCCTCATCAATATCCCCGTCCATCTTATAGAGTCCGGCAAGATTAAAGATGATCTCGTCGCTAAAGGGCTTTAGCCTCAACGCCTCTCTGTAATGGTAAAGCGCGCTCTTCGTGTCATTCGATTCTTTATAGAGGTTGGCGATATTATTATGGGCCTGGGCGTTGCCCTTATCGAGCTTCAAGGCCTCTTTATAATAGAAAAGCGCATTCTTATAATCGCTTTCGCTGAAATAGAGCCTCCCGAGATTAGCATACGGACTGCTCGCCTCCGGCTTTATCCTTATGGCCTCCTTAAATTGTTCTTTGGCCTTTGCGCTATCTCCGGCCCTATCATAGGCAAGCCCCAGATTATTATGCGCCCCCCAGAACCCGGGGTTCTTAAGCGTAACATCTTTCCACAACATAAGCTCCGAGCTCCACACGATATTTCTCTTATACGATAAAAAGGATAAAATAATAACTACTGCCACGAGCACCACCCACGCCACCCTGGGAAGGCGCGCGCCGTCGGGTTTCTTCAAAAAGCCGACAATATAGAGAAAGGCCGCGCTAAGGGCAATAAAGAACCCGACGCTTGGCAGATAGAGCCTGTGCTCGAATATAACGTTTATGAGAGGAATGACCGAACTCTCCGTAGAGATGGTAACAAAGAACCAGAGGATGCCCACAGAGAGCATAATCCCAAGGACGTCTCCCTTTCTCTTTGAGCGGATGAGCCAATATACGGAAGAGAAAAAGATCGAGGCCAGAAAGATTAACGAAACAAATACCTGCCACGCAAGCAGTGAATTGTATTTAGGATAGGCGTACGCCAGGTTCTGGTTCATTGGAAAGAGAAGGAGCCTTATATAGGTTACGATAACCCTGAACTGGGTCATCAGATACTCATACGGAGAGGCTGTAGAAAGGGTTTCAAGCTGTACCTGCTTTAAGGAACCGGAAGTGGTAAATGCGTAATCCGTTCCCCCGGCTTCGGGCAGGAGTAACGATAACGGTATGATCGCGAGAGTAATGAGAAAAGGAATTAGACGCAAAAACCTCTTTAAGATATCTTCACGCGAGGAAAAGAAGATAAATTCAAAAGAGACTATAACGAACGGAAGCGTAAAGCTTATCTCCTTTGTCTTCTGGGCAACGACTGCGGCCACAAGAGATATCGCATAAAAGAGGTATCTCTTGCCCCCTGCCTTTTCGCCAACATCTAAGCAGAGCCTTGCCCGCAGAAAAGTAGTAACGCTCAAAAGATAAAAGAGCGTAGCGAGAGAGGCGAATCTCTGTGAGATGTAATTTACCGCCTGTGTCTCTATAGGGTGGACGAGAAAGATAAGCGAACAGATAAAAGGCATCGCGCTTAAGCCCGCCTGCTCCTTATCCGCTGCGGG
Organism: uncultured bacterium; assembly: GCA_965372515.1. Taxonomy (GTDB): domain Bacteria; phylum Desulfobacterota; class GWC2-55-46; order GWC2-55-46; family JAJCZF01; genus CBDVCO01. The sequence goes on from CBDVCO010000055.1 coordinate 8,626, forward strand.
TGTGGCGAGGATCAGGGAGACTAGCGAATAGACGAGCATGGCGTTTATAATGTGGATGACGATATTTACTAAATTGTATCCAAAGGGCTCATAGCCGCCGACGGCGTAGTTAAGGGCAAAGCTTAAGAGCGTCACATAGCGCGTCCCGGAGAGATCGAGGAAGCTTGCGAGATCGCGGATATGGACGTTCTCAAGTATAAACCATTTATCATCGTAGACAAAGGGGCTCCCGAAGGCGTTGGAATAGACAAGCAGGCCGAGCACGGCGAGTATAAATAGATGGAGGTAGCGGCGTTTTGACATAGGAGGTGAGTGTGGTTTCGGATTCACCGGGAAATTCCTCGTCTTTATTTCAAGGGGAGCGTTAAAGGTGGTGGGCGGTGCAGGGGTCGAACCTGCGGCCTCCACCGTGTGAAGGTGGCACTCTACCGCTGAGTTAACCGCCCGTATGGCCGTCATTTTAAAATAATATGGACACCCGTTTAAGTCAAGGGCTAAGCCGCGCGCCCACAGGCGGCCGCGCCGCCGCATTCCCCCGGGCGGTCACATCAGTGACCGCCTTACAATGGCCCCCAAGAAATAGATTGAAGCCCTGGCCTCCTATGGGGTATCATTTTTAGATGAGGTATATGGGGCTCGATGTCGGCAAAAAGAGGATAGGCGTAGCCATAAGCGACGAAACAGGGCTCATAGCCACCCCTCTAAAGGCAGTAAAGGCTGGCCAAAAGGCCATAGAAGAGATCATAGGGCTCACCGAAGAGCACGAGATAAGACATATCGTAGTCGGCATGCCTCTAAATATGGACGGCACCAGGGGCGAGATGGCACAATATGTCGAGAGCTTCATCACAAAACTCGCCCGTGAATGCGAGATAGAGATTACCCCCTGGGACGAGAGGCTCTCCACCTCGGCTGTTACCAAGGTCTTGATAGAGGGGGGCGCAACACGCGAGAAAAGAAAAACGGTCGTTGATAAGCTCTCGGCCTCGTATATATTGCAGGGATATCTCGACTCCAAGAGGGACTAAATGAAGAGGACCATATATATAATCATAGGCTTAGCAGTAGCCGCGCTGATAATCATGCCGTCGTACTACTATAGCCTCCTCTACACCCCCGCTTCCAGAGATGGGAAGAACGTAACCATAACCATCAAGAGTGGATCGAATTTCCCCGCCATCACCCGCACCCTTATAAGTGCCGGAATACTAAAGAACGCGAAGGGCTTTAAGCTCGCCGCGCGCATCAAGAGGGCGCATAGAAATATAAAGGCCGGCGAGTACGAGCTTTCTGGCTCCATGACCCCCTTGGAGGTCTTAAAGGCCATGACCACGGGGAAGGTGAAGTACTATTCAATCACCTTTCCCGAGGGTTATTCCATCAAGGAGATGGCAAAGACGCTCGATAACGCGGGCATAGTTCGTTCTGAAGAGTTTATCGAAAAGGCCAGAAAAGAATTCCTGGTCGAAAAACTGGGCTTCGAGGGCAAGAGCTTTGAAGGCTACCTCTTCCCCGACACATACAAGTTCACAAAACCCATGGACGCCGCCGAGATCATCCATATGATGACCGGAAAGTTTAATCAGGTCTACGGCGCGGCCCATAAAGAGAAGACCAAAGAGCTTGGGCTTACCGTAAGCGAACTTATAACTCTCGCCTCCATAATAGAGAAAGAGACGGGGGTAACGGAAGAGATGCCGCTCATCTCGGCGGTATTTCACAACAGGCTAAGGCGCGGTATTGCGCTCCAGTCCGATCCGACCGTAATCTACGGTATAAAAGACTTTAACGGCAATATCACGAAGAGAGATCTCCGCACAAAGACGGCCTACAATACATATACCTTCCGGGGGCTCCCTCCCGGACCGATAGCCAATCCCGGCAGGAACGCGATAGAAGCGGCGCTTAACCCCGCCAACGTTTCGTACCTGTACTTTGTCTCGCGCAACAACGGCACGCATCACTTCTCGAATACCCTCAAGGAACATAACCGGGCCGTGGATAAATTTCAGAAGAATAAACGAATGAGAATGAAGATGGCGAAGGAAAAACCCGCGGCATAGAGGGCCGAATTAAGTTTGCGAATTAACCAGGCGATCCCATTGCCCGCCATAACACTCCTAAGGCCCGCTAATATCTATCTTCCCGGGCAATGTAGTTTGCCCCTTTAGCCCGCTCGACAGATAGAGCTTGCCATCCGCTCTGACCACCACCCCCTCGACGCCTTCGATAGATTCTATCATCTTGAGGCCCTCCACAGGCCCCATGACAAAAAGGGCTGTGCTCAAAGCGTCTGCGAGAGTAGGGTCGACGGAGGTTACGGTGGCGCTTATGGTTCGCAGTGCCGGAAAGCCGGTCTTGGGGTCGAGAATGTGATGATACCTGACCTTGTCCTTTATAAAGAAGCGCTCGTAGTCCCCGCTTGTGGCGATAGCCCCGTTCGGGAGCTTAAGCTTCCCTAATAACCGGCCCTTCTCTCTTGGGTGGATGATGCCGATCTCGAACGGCTTTCCCCCGTCCTCGGAGAAGACGAACATATCGCCGCCCGCCTTGACTATCATCCTCTTTACCCCGTGCTCCCGGAGCTTCTCTACCGCCTTGCCCACTATATAGCCCTTGGCTATACCGCCGAGGTTCATCTTTGTCCGCGCGCCCAGGATGCCGACGCGACCCTTCTCTATGAATATACGGGTATAGTCAACGAGCTTTAAAAGCTCTTTGATCCGGGCCTTTGTCGGAATTTCCTTGGCCTCGCCGGAAAAGCTCCAGACCTCGCCGAGCGAGCCGACGGTCGGGTCGAAGGCGCCGCCTGATAGCTTTGATATCTTAAGCGCGGCCTTGACCACCTCTATGACCTCAGGGGATACTTTAACCGCCCCCTTGCCGGCGGCCCTGGATATCCTGGAGACGTCGCTTTCCGGCTTATAGCTGCTAAAGATAAACTCAAGGCGCTCTATCTCCGAGAAGGCGGCCTTAGCCGCGCCTGCAAAGTCTACCTCACCCCGCTCTTCGCCATCTGTCAGGGTAAGCTCCACGACCGTACCCATCAGCACCTTTGAATAGGTATGATCCTTATCCGGATCTTTTCTCCCGGATAAAGCAACGATTATTACAAGGACCAGTAAAGAGAGAACGGCAACGTACAGGACTTTTTGCCTAAGCGTACTCATGGATTCGGTTCCGGAAGTTGGTTGACGTCTTTAGGGGAATGGTTCTCAAAAAAAATTTATATCGGGAGGGTAATTAACGAAGCGTCAGACGTTTAACGCCTAAAGATCGCATTTAGAAATCATCGTCGTCGGCAGACGACCTCTCCAGGATTCCAACCCCTACCGGGGCCTCTTCCTCATACCTGCCGGTCGCCCTCTGCCTGCGCTCGTGCTTTGATTTACACTCCACGCATACTCTTGTAAAAGGCATTGCCAGAAGCCTCTTTTGAGCGATAGGTTCTCCGCACTCCTCGCACTCCTCATAACAGTCCAGTTTCAACCTGTCGAATGCGTCTTCTATCTCGGAAAGTTTTGCGCGGTCGCGGTCGCCGAAGATAAGGCTAAGCTCTCTTTCGCGTTCAGTACTGGCGATATCATGTATATCGCCAACAACATCCTTGGGCTCTTCACTCTCGGTGCGGACCTTTTCAGAGACTTCCTGGAGAATCTTATTCCTAGCCTCTAAGAGCAGCGCTGTAATCCGCCTGTTGAAAGTGGATTTTCTTATAGAGGGGGCGGCCTTTTTGGCAGTAGCCTTCTTGACCGTGGCCTT
>CBDVCO010000056.1:0-12284 GCA_965372515.1 uncultured bacterium
CTCATATCGAGCTGTACCGATCCGATCGAAAAGAAACCGTTCTTTCACTTCCAGCCCGGCTCAAGGTCTTTCTCCATAGCCACGGTCGGGTGCAACTTCCGTTGTCTCCACTGCCAGAATTTCGAGATCTCTCAGATGCCGCGCGACCATCATAAGGTCATCGGCGAGGACGTCTCGCCGGAGGCCATCGTCGAGGCCGCGCTTCGTGATAATTGCCGCTCCATAGCCTATACATATACAGAGCCTACTATATTTTTCGAATACGCCTATGACACGGCAAAGCTCGCCAAGGAGCAGGGCCTAAAGAACGTCTTCGTCACCAACGGCTATATGACCCGGGAATGTCTCGACGCTCTAGACGGCATTCTCGACGCGGCCAATGTGGACCTTAAATCCTTTGACGACAAGACCTACAAAAAGGTTTGCGGAGCGCGGCTGGCCCCGGTGCTCGAGTCGATCGAGAAGATGAGGGAGATGGGCATATGGGTAGAGGTTACGACACTCATCATACCTACGATAAACGATAGCGAAGCAGAACTTAGAGATATCGCGAAGTGGATATTCAAGACCGATAAGAAGATGCCCTGGCATATAAGCGCGTTCTATCCCACATATAAACTGCTCGATAAGCCGCGTACACCCGTGTCGATAATAGACCGCGCCAGAGAGATAGGTCTTGAGGAGGGGTTAAGATATGTCTACACGGGTAACGTTCCCGGCGATAAGGGGGAGAGTACCTATTGCTATAATTGTAAAGAGATGATCATAGAGAGATACGGGTTTCAGGTTGTAAAGAACATCGTGGAGGATTCGAAGTGTCCTTCATGCGGCGCTTTGATAGATGGAGTTGAGCTTTAGAGAGGAAGGAGGTCGTGATGTTGATGGAGTTTACCATAATTCCGTTGGGCAAGTCGTCCGGACTGAGCGAGGACGTGGCAAAGGCCGTGAAGATAGTGATGGATAGCGGGCTCCCCTACAGACTTAACCCTATGGGTACGGTCGTGGAGGGCGACTGGGAAGAACTCATGGCGCTGGTAAAGAAATGCAGGGATGAAATCATCAAGGGCTACGAGAGGACCGTGATCAGCATGAAGATAGACGACAGGCCGGGTAAGCCCAAGGACCGTTTGACTGCAAAACTTCGTAGCGTTGAAGACCGGCTTAAAGAGTAGGGGCGCTACCTCCTATCCCTCGTCATTTTCCCTGTAGAGGTTGATCCGAAGCTTTCCCGCTGGCGCGTGGATAAGGGGAACCTTCTTGCCCGTAAGGGCGGCGAGCGCCTCCCTGGTGGGGCTATGTTCATGCGCCTTGCCGAGCGTATTGCCCTGGGTCAGAATTATCATATATCTATAGTTCTTATTTTCGTGCGTTATGTCGATCTTTCCCGCAAGGGCTGCGTTCGGGGTAAGGGGTTTTGCTGGTCCGTCCCCGGTATACTCAAAGAGCCCCCTTAATATGGTGCGTGTAATTTGATGATCTTCATTTAGAAAGATTATCGCCGGGGAGAAGACATAGCCATCCGTCAGGTTTTTGCCCTGCACATAGCTCTCGATCGAGATGGTGTATGGCGAGGAGAATTCCGGCAGCGCAAAGGCCCTGAAGAAGCTCTTGCCCGAACTAAAACTGGATGCACTGGAGTGCTTGTTTATGTTAAAGCTCTTTGAGCCGGGTAGACGGAGCCTCTCATAGCCGAATTCTTTAAAGCTCCTGCAGCAGATGATCAAGTCCCGGTGTTGTTCCATCAAGAGGCTAAGCGGCTCGACCTCTTTTGATGCGACCTGCTCAGGGGCCTTTAAGACAGGAGGTACGTATTCGTCGGGTATTGCGCATGAGGTTAATAGCGCGGCTATCGTTATTATAAGTAGTAAGCGCATTATATCAATCTCTCCATTTTAAAAGTTTACCCCCAGTCTATCTCTTTAGTAGCGTCAATTCTTAAAAGCCGACCAGAACCTTCCAAAAAGATGCGACTCTTTAAATTACCATAATTAAAGATTAACTATCAAGGTGTCTATTTACCAGCGCCCATAATATCAGCCCCTTTAATCCTTCTTTAATGTTGTTATGTTACCGTATGTTATAGTAATATCAGTCTTTTAACCGTATTCATGCCGTAAATTAAATGGCTACGTCAGGGTTATGATGGGAAAGAGGGAGAGACGGGGAGAATAAAAGATGGTCAAGCGGAGTTTTGCAAAGTCCACATTCGTTCTTGTAATATCCCTCTTTTTTTTCTCAGCCCTTTTGGCAGCTCCGGCGCGGGCCCGGGAGGGGGAGGGCGAGATGTCGTGCGGCGTCCCTTTTAAAGAAGAGCTTGCCGGGCTAGAGCTCCTCTCCCGCGCCTCTGTTGATCCGACCCCCGGGGTCATCCCTCTCTTTTACCTTCCACGGGACGAATGCGGATATGTGGACTGGGCCAAGGCGTTGAGGCAGGGCTTAGTAACCCCCAGAGATTCCATCGAGGAGAAATATTCGCTCGACAAGGCCGCCCCATCGCCAGGGGATATCGTTATACGGGTAAATAGCCCCTCCATCTCTGACGTGCTCTTTGCGCACGACACCCATAACGAGGTACTTGACTGTAAGTCCTGCCATCCGTCCATATTCAGGAAAGAGGCCGGCACGACCAATATCAGAAAGGCCGCTATATTGGAGGGTGAGTACTGCGGTAGATGCCACGGAAAGGTCGCCTTTCCCCTCTCAAACTGCTCCAGGTGCCACGATGGTTCCAGGAAACTCTTTACAAGCAAATAGCTCCTCTCCCATCTATCTCTATCCTGTAAAATTCATAGTTGTTAGTGCTTGGCAAAGCTCTAAGATTTGAATTTGCCGTGCCGTGGCCGTCGGCTTCGGCGTCTTCCTCTCCATAACCACGTTCCTTTTGGAGGAGATCGCCTTTCACATCTACCCGAGGTTCACCCACCTCTTCGTTCTTACACTCTTTGCCATTATCGAGAACCTGGGCTACCGCCAGTTGAATTCGTTTTGGAGGTTCGCGGGGTTGTTGATGTGGGTCTTTGGGGTCAAGCCGGGCTGGGGAAAGATGAGGAGAAAGGCTACGTGGCAGGTAGAGGGCGATTGACAGTAGAGGCCTTTTGAACCGTAGCTGTCCTTAATTGTAGCGTTGAGTTTATATTGTCGGAATCTCTTACACTTTTCCATCCAGTGCCGTACCCGCCTTTTTTTCAATAATAAAATCAACTACTTGATAAATGGGCATGAAACTTGCGTTCTATTATAATTAGCTCATATTTCATTGAAACCATAATACTATAAAATAGAATGGGGGTAAGAAATGAACAGCAAAGCTCTAAACTCAATCAAAAGGCTGGCGATGATCTCGCTGGTAGTGGCCTCCTTTTTATTGGTCGCGAACCTGGCCCACGCGGTAGTGATAGACTATGCGACCCTGGCCAATACCGCTCCAGGAGATGGATCATATGATCCGCTTACCGTTGTGGCGTCCGACGGCACAGTCGTCGACGCGACCGGAACGAATGTTGCCGGAAATGTCGATTACTATGCCTATCTCGACGCAACCTGGGATGGAAGGGTTGCCGGCCTGGGGGTATGCAAAGTCGCTACAACAGGTCTCTGCGTTCCGTCCGATGACGACAACGTGACATTTGATGAGATGCTCACACTGGAATTCGACAAGATGGTCGATATATCCCAGATCCTATTCAGGGACGGTAACCATTTCACTACATTCACCTACGCGGATAATGATTTTGATCTCTATATAGACGATATCTTTGATAGTAGCTACACCCTGCAAGGTGTCTTCAACACAGTACTTTCCGGTACAAAGTTCAGCTTTGTCGGGAGTTCCGTCATCACGGACTTAGATCAGTTCTATATACAGGCGATCACCTTTACACCCGTACCGGAACCCTCGACCTATCTGCTCCTAGGCTCCGGCATATTGGGTCTTGCGTTCTGGAGGAGGAGAAAGTCCAGAAGATAAGATAGATAAATTCCTGTAACTTAAAGGACTGCGGTTTTAAGGCCCATCGTTAGAAACGATGGGCCTTAATTTTTAGAGTGAGGGGGGGGCGAGTGACAAGGGAGGTGAGAGTTAAAGAGCATCCGTGACCTTAATCCTCCTCCTGAGGCTTGCTTCTCATCTTCTTGGTCCCGGCCCGCGCCTTCTTCTCTTCGATTCTCTTCTCTATCTTCGCTCTGCCGGGTTTTGTCTTTATGCGTCTCTTCGGTTTTTCTGAGGCCTTTTTTATTAGGTCTACGAGTTTGTCAAAGGCCTCTGTCCTGTTGAGCTCCCTCTTTCTGGATTCCTTTGATGATATTATAAGTATCTCGTCGTTCGTGACCCTGGTGCCGCCAAGCGTGATGAGCTTCTTTTTTACAGTTTCGGGGAGTTTCGAAGCGCGTATATCGAAGCGCAATTGAACCGCAGTAGAGACCTTGTTTACGTGCTGGCCGCCTGGACCGCCCGCGCGCGTGAAGACCTCCTTAACTTCACTCTCGTCTATGAAGATATCGTCGGTAATCCGGATCATCTGTTGAGTTTACGATTTATGGCTTGCGCGTACAAGTGGAAACTGGGGTGTGGGTTGGGGGTCTCTCAGGGGATCCGTTTGTTTTTTTTGCTATGGAAATAGCCTTCAAATCGGCAAAATTCTCCATTATATTTCGTTGACATGCTATAGCAAAGTCATGAATATATCTACAGAATATGCCTATATTTTATTGACATCAAAAAAAAGATACTATATAATTCCATACAGATATTATTAAGTATTAATTGTAGTAGAAATATTAATTGTAGTAAATATAATCCAGCTGCGATTATATCTCTGCCAAGAGCAAATCAGGGGAAACCCTGAGACGCAGAGCAACGGAACTAATGAACGGAGAATGCTATAATCTCCGCTCTATGTTTGCCGAGCCGCCAGAGTCTTACATAGATTCTAGCGGCTTTTTTTTGCTAAATTCTAATCATCCTTTAATGTTCAGAGATAGAAAATATCGTATTCCAATGGAAAATTTTTTTGAACCCGACATGTTAATCTACCTGATCCCAGTATTCCTGATATGGGGGATTTACCTGGGCCGAAGGGTGTTGAGGAACAGGCGTTCAGTAGCCGTGCGCGACATGGCAATACGCGACGGAATGACTGAGCCCGCCTCTCTCCATCCCTTGATCAACCACAACCGTTGTCTCGGTTGCGGCTCCTGCATAAAGGCCTGTCCGGAACAGCCCGGCCATCACGTGCTCGGTTTGATCGGGGAAAAATCCAACTTGATAAACCCTACAGATTGTATCGGCCATGGAGCATGCTTGACTGCCTGTCCCGCGGACGCGATCACGCTGGTCTTTGGCACGGAAACTCGCGGCGTGGACATACCTCTTGTGAGCCCGAATTTCGAGACCGATGTTCCGGGCATCTTTATAGCAGGTGAGCTCGGCGGTATGGGACTTATTCGAAACGCGATCGAGCAGGGGCGCCAGGCCATAGAGAATATAGCTAAGGCTCGTGGCGTCGGCAAAGGGACGGCCCTCGATGTATTGATAGTCGGAGCTGGCCCCGCCGGGTTCTCGTCAACTCTCGCGGCGAAAGAGCATAAGCTTAAAACCAGGACCATAGAGCAGGACTCTCTCGGGGGTACGGTCTTCCAGTACCCGCGAGGGAAAGTGGTGATGACCGCCCCTGTCATTCTTCCGCTTGTCGGCAAGATAAAGTTCAAGGAGACGACCAAGGAGGAGCTTCTCTCTTTCTGGCAGGGGGTGGAAAAGGACAAGGGGGTTAAGATCAACTATAAGGAGAGGGTCGAGACGATCAAGCGGATTCCTGAGGGTTTTGAAGTTAGTACCACGCGCGATATTTATAAGACCAGGGCAGTCCTTTTGACCATAGGCAGGCGCGGTACGCCTAGGAAATTAGGGGTTCCCGGCGAGGAGCTTCCAAAGGTGGTCTACAGGCTCATAGACCCGGAGCAGTACTGCGGCAAACGTGTATTGGTAGTCGGCGGAGGAGACAGCGCGCTCGAGGCCGCTACCAGCATAGCAAAGGAACGCGACACCAGGGTAACGCTCTCATACAGAAGCGAGGCCTTTTCCAGGGCCAAGCAGAAGAACAGGGAACTTATCAAGAAGGCCAGCAACGACGGCCTTGTCAATCTCCTCATGAAGTCGAACGTAAAATCGATAGACAAGGACTCGGTAGAGATAGAGCACGACGGCAAGACCTTTGAGCTTAAAAATGATGAAGTCATAATAAGCGCGGGCGGCATTTTGCCGACCGCTTTTTTAAAAGATATCGGTATTTCCGTGGAGACCAAGTATGGAGCTGCATAGGCTGGTAAAGTCGGCTTCCTGTCGGCCTGTTAAGGGTTTAGTACTAATCGCTATACTTGTTTCGGCCTTTACCCTTGTGCTCGCCTATAAGCCGGGTATGGCACGGGCAGACGCGTTCGATGATGCGAATAGAGCGGTCAGGGTTAAGGACTATAAAGGGGCTATAAGGATCTTAAGGCCGCTCGCGATTAATGGCGACCGGGAGGCCCAGTACCGCGTTGCGGGGTTTTACAGCTCAGGCCGGGGTGTTGATAAGGATAGAAAAGAGGCCTATGGATGGATGCTCAAGAGCGCCAGGCAGGGGTACATCAAGGCGCAGTATAACCTCGGTGTAATGTATGAGAACGGCTGGGGAGTTGAGAAAGACTTGGACAAGGCCCTCGGTTGGTTCAAGGCCTCCGCTCTTCAAGGGTATGAGGCGGCAACGGAAAAACTTGATGGGGGGAGCAAAGTTGAGGCCGGCCCTGGAATAAAAGATTCCATCTTCGGAGCTAAGCCCACGATCGACCAACTCCTTCATGCGGTGCGCTTAGAAGAGACTGCTTCACTTAAGCGTCTGCTTAAAGAGGGCGCCCGGGTAAACGATAAGGACGCCTTCGGCAGGACCGCGCTCATGGAGGCCTCAGCTAATGGGAACCAGAAGGCCGTAAGCCAGCTTCTCTCACACGGGGCAAAGGTCGATACAAAAGACAATTACGGCGACAACGCTCTTTTCATGGCCGTAAGCGAGGGCCATCCCAGGGTGATCAAGGCCCTCCTAAAGGGCGGGGCGGATGTAAACGCCACTGACCGTAACGGGAATACACCCCTGATCATTGCTTCGAACAAGGGCTACAAACTGAGCGCAGCGGCACTCCTTAGCAGTGGCGCAAAGGTCAACAAGAAGAACAAAAAAAACGAGAGAGCGATAACGCTTGCAAGCAGGGGCAAGCATAAAGAGGTCGAAGCCCTGCTCCTCGCCCACGGGTCGGGTCCTGTAAAGAGCAAGAGCGAGACCAGGAAGGATCACGTCATAAAGCTCGATGATCTTCGGGCCGCTACCCGCAAGGTCACTTCGGGCTCAAAGGGCGAGAAGCTCCCCTACGAGGGCTGGAGGCCGTTGATGATAGCCGCATGGCGCGGGCAGACCGATACGGTTAAGCTTTTAATAAAGAACGGCGCTCTTATCGACACAAAAGATTCACACGGCAATACGGCGCTTAGCAGGGCCGCGAGCCAGGGCCACGTAAAGGCGACAACAGTGCTTCTAAAGGCCGGTGCCGGCTATAAGACGCGCCTTAAGGATGGAAGGAGACCCATCCATCTGGCCGCCGCCGGCGGGCACGCGAAGGTTCTAAGGCTTCTCATCAAGGCCGGCGCCAACCCGGACGCACTCAGTAAGGACAAGCTAACACCGCTCATAAGCGCTTTAAGCGGGGCCCACGAGACGGCTGCCCTTGTGCTGATAGATGCCAAGGCCGACCCGAACGCCAGGGGGCGAAACTCCAGGAGCGTGCTTATGTGGGCGGCACGCAACGGTATGATTGATATCGTAAACAAACTCATAGAGCGCGGAGCCCATATAAACAACAAAGACGAAGAGGGGCGCACCCCGCTCTGGTATGCGGTCGAATACGGACACTTTGAGGTGATGGAGACCCTTCTTGAGCATAAGGCGAGCACCGTCAATAGATACGGCGGCGGCCTTACGGTCCTCTCGATCGCGGCGAAGCACGGCCACAAAGATGTCGTAAGCTCGCTTATCGCGCATGGCGCCAGGATCGACCCGGTGAGCACGCTCGGCAATACCCCGATGATGTTGGCGGCCGACAAGGGGCATAGCGAGGTCGTCCGGCTTCTCGTGAAGGCGGGTAGTGATATAAACCACAAAAACTTGAATGGCAATACCGCGCTGCTGCTTGCGATCATAAACAGCAGGACAGAGACGGTCGCCCTTTTGCTCGATAGCGGCGCGAACCCGAATATCAGGAACAAGAAACGCGAAGAAGCCTATATGCTTGCCGAGGGTAATAAGCAATTAACGGCGCTCCTTGAAAAGAAGAAGAGCGAGAGAAAGAAAGTCCTGGGCCTGTTTTAAGAAGGGCCGGATCAACTATATTATTTATCAAAGGACGATAAGATGGGTAAGGCACTAAGAAAAAATAGTGTTGGAAAAGATAAGCGGCTAAGGATTGAGCGCCGCTTTAAAGAGCGCAATACGCCCGATACGGTGGACATGTACGCTCCTAACGGTACCGGTCTTCAGACATACGTCTGGTACCTGATAATTGCCGCCACCCTCGTATTCGGATGGATAACAAGGGGCGAAGAGTACTTTGTGGCCGAGACCGGTACCGGTTATTACCTCGGTATCATAGGCGGCGCAATGATGCTCCTTTTACTTCTCTATCCGCTTCGTAAGACAAAACGTTTTATGAGTAGCCTCGGGCCGATCAAGTACTGGTTCAGGGCCCATATGGTGCTCGGTATAATCGGTCCCGTGCTTGTACTCTATCATGCGAATTTCAAATTCGGTTCCATGAACAGCAGGGTAGTCCTGCTCGCAGCCCTTATAGTAGCCGGGAGCGGGCTCTTCGGCAGGTACTTTTATACCAAGGTCCATAACGGTCTTTACGGCAGGAAGTTGAGCCTCCTTGATCTTAAGGATATGATCGAATCCGATAAGGGTGCGATAAAACGCGTGCTCGATTACGCCCCGAAGCTCCAGGAAAGGCTCTTTGAATTCGACGAACGGGTGCTGAGAGCGCGCTACAGTCTTATCGGGAGCGCATTACACGGTATATCGATCGCTTTCAGGGCAAAATGGGTCAAGTTCGTTTTGTTCAGGAACTTGAGGCGCACACTCAAGGTTGCCGAGCAACGAGAAAAATGGAGCGCGGCTGAGGTAAAGAGACACGCGAAAGAGTCGCGCCGCCACATCAAGGCGCATATAAGGGCCGGCCTCAGGGTCGCAGAATTTAATATCTTTGAAAGGCTTATGGCCCTGTGGCATATATTTCACATGCCGCTCTTTATCCTGCTGATCGTAGTCGCGGTTATACATATTGTAGCCGTACACATGTATTAATTGTCTATGGGTAAGTTCCTAAAATGGAAGAGCGCGTTGTCGGCTGCCATAGCCCTGCTCGCCCCACTCGTCCTGATCACCCAGAGCTCTCAGGCCTCAGTCTTTGAAGATCTGATCATGCCAGGCCCGGTCATCGAGGGCCATGCCAAGTACGAGAAGAAATGTTCCGAGTGCCACAGCCCGTTTAAGAAGGGCTCACAGAAGAAGCTCTGTCTCGACTGCCACAAAAAGGTCAGGGCCGACGTCTACAGGGACGAAGGTTTTCACGGGATAAGCAAGACGGTAAAGGATACCGAGTGCAGGCACTGCCATACGGAGCATAAGGGGCGAGACGCCGATATCGTGCGTTTCGATTCCGAGGTCTTCGATCACGACAACACGGATTTTCTCTTAAAGGACGGCCACGCCAAGATACGCTGTGCAGCCTGCCATGAGAAGAAGGATAAATACCGGGAAGCTAAGCCTAAGTGCATAGACTGTCACAAAGATGATGACACGCACCAGGGGCGGCTTGGAAAGAACTGTAAGGACTGCCATTCAGAGAAAACGTGGAGCAAGGCGCGTTATGACCATGACGAGACCGACTTCCCGCTCAAGGGTGAGCATAAAAAGACCGGCTGCACTAACTGCCATCCGAACGAGCGTTACGAGGCCACCCCAAAGGACTGCTACTCTTGCCATCTCTTAAACGACGTTCACCGGGGGCGCTACGGCAAGAAATGCGAGGAATGCCATAATGAAAAGGATTGGGAAGAGCAGGATTTCGACCACGACGAGACCGACTACCCGCTTAAATTCAAGCATAAAAAGGTCGCCTGCAACGCGTGCCACACAAAGCCTGTCTATGAAAATGGGAAGAAGGGGAAGAAATTAGGGGATAAGTGCTACACCTGTCACAAGAACGACGACGTACACAAAGAACGCTACGGCAAGAAATGCGAAGAGTGCCACACGGAGAGGGAGTGGCAAAAAGATATTTTCGACCACGATGAGACCGACTACCCGCTTGAATATGAGCATAAGGACGTCAAGTGCGACGCGTGCCACAGGGGGCCGGTATATACGAAGAAAAAATTAGGCAGTAAATGTTATACATGCCACAAGAACGATGACGTGCACAACGAAAAACAGGGCAAGACGTGTAGGCGCTGCCACAACGTTCGAGGTTGGACCAAGAAGGTTTTTTTCGATCACGACCTGAGTGAATTTCCGCTCGTGGGCCTTCACGCGACGGCCTCTTGCGAGGCGTGCCATCTGACACCGGCATATAAGGATACGAAGAGAGAGTGCAATGCGTGCCACAAGCCGGACGACGAGCATGAGAGTAAGCTCGGCCCCGAGTGCGGGGCCTGCCATAACCCGAACGGCTGGAGGCTCTGGCTGTTCGACCATGACAAGGACACGGAGTTCGAACTCGACGGCAAACATAAGGACGTAGAGTGTCTATCGTGCCACACGAAACCGATGAAGAAAAAACTCCGCACCCCGAAGAGCTGTTCCGGATGCCACTACGAGGAAGATATTCACAGGGGCGGTTTCGGGCTTAATTGCAAGCGGTGTCACGTAACCAAGTCGTTTAAAGAAATAGATATCAAGTAAGGAGTACCTGGGCGCTCTCAAAGGCCACGGAGGATCAAGATATGAAAGAAAGTTCTAAAAATAATTCAATTGTTCGGCTCGGTCTTGCCGTCCTTTTTTTCTTCGCCGTAATGGTTTTCCTTGGCGCTACGGAATCGGCTTTTGCTAAAGAGAAGGCAAAGGGAAAAGCTAAGGTCCGGCAGACCGACAATTATATAATACTTCTCGAATCAAGCCCCGGGCAGTTCAAGCCCTCTGCACTTCCAAAACTCAAGACCTTCAAGAAACATCAACTCTACAGCGTGCCGTTCGAGAACAAAGGAAAGCGCTGGTATAGCCTGCGCCTGGGGTTCTTCAAGGATAAGGAATCGGCCGATAAGGCGCTCCGTGAAGTAAGGCGGACATATAAGGACGCGTGGCTAAAAAATATATCGAGCGTGAAGAAGGATGGTTACGGGAAATACGTGCTTGCTAAGCCTCGTAAGAAAGCCGGGATATTAAAGCGTTGGAAAAAGGGCAGGAAACAAGTCAAGAATACGGTGGAGAAAGAGTTCAATCATTTCGATACCGGTTTTCCGCTCTCCGGCCGTCATGATGCCATCAGCTGCGATAGTTGTCATGTAGGAGGTCTCTTCAAGGGCACACCGGCCAGGTGTGTCAATTGCCATAGGCGAGGCGGGTCGGTCAGGGCGTCGTCAAAGTCGATGACACACGTATATACGGAAGCCTCATGCGCCGATTGCCACAGCGAGATCGGATGGTTCGTCGCCGTACGTATGGACCATAGCTCAATTAGCGGCACCTGTTCGTCTTGTCATAATAATAGTGTCGCTAAAGGCATGACCTTGAACCATATAAAGACCTCGGCCCCTTGCGACGACTGCCATACGACCTCCACATGGGCAACGTCCAGGTTCGACCACAGCTCGATCACGGATAGCTGTTCATCGTGTCATAACGGCACTACGGCTACGGGCAAGGGACCCACACACATCGCTACCTCCGCAGCGTGTAATGAATGCCACACGACCGGCAGCTGGAGCAATATAAACTTTGACCATTCGTCCGTTAGCGGAACGTGTTCATCATGCCATAACGGTACAAGCGCTACGGGCAAGAGTCCAACCCATATAGCGAGCACCAATACATGCGACGCCTGTCACACGAGCGCAAACTGGACCACTGTAAATATGGACCACGGGGCGGTTAGCGGGACGTGCTCAACCTGCCACAACGGCACCACGGCCACGGGTAAAGGGCCGACGCACATAGCGAGCACCAATACATGCGACGCCTGTCACACGAGCGCAAACTGGACCACTG
>CBDVCO010000057.1:0-11276 GCA_965372515.1 uncultured bacterium
AAGGTAGAGGAAATTAAATGAGACACAACAAAGACGATAAGAGATTTAGCAGAAATACAGGGCACCTGAGGTCCATGATGTCAAACCTGACGCGCGATCTCTTGATTCACGAGAGGATCAAGACTACGACGCCAAAAGCCAAGGAACTAAGGCGTAGTGCGGAGAAGATGATAACCCTTGGTAAGCTCGGTACACTTAGCGCAAGAAGGCGCGCCATGGCATTTCTTCATGATAAGGCGCTTGTCACCAAACTATTCACCGAACTTGGGCCGCGCTACAAAGAGAGGAAGGGCGGTTATACCCGCTCGATAAAGGCCGGTGTCAGGCACGGCGATTGCGCTCCGGTATCCCTTATTGAACTTGTCGACGGTTCTTATGGCAAGGCCGCTACAAAGCCTGTAAAGGAGAGTAAAGCTGCAGCGACCAAGAAGGAGAAGGCTAAGGCTGTTCCTAAGAAGACCGCGCCGGCCAAGAAAGAGAAGGGGAAAGAGAAGGCTAAGGCCGCTCCTAAGAAGGAGAAGGCGGCTGGTACGGATAAGAAGAAGACCGCCGCGCCTAAGAAGGCCGCGGCGACTAAGGAAGAGAAGGGGAAAGAGACGGCAAAAGGCAAGGATAAGGGCAAGGATAAGTAGCCAATCCCCGAGTCTTTTGCTTCTTTTTTCTTATAAATTGATATCTTGCAGAGCGGGTAAGGAGTTCTCCTTACCCGCTTTTTTTTCCGCCTTATAACGCTAAAGAGCTAAAACTTGATTTTAACCTGCTAATATTGTATATTTGTAAGATAAACCAGCCACTTAAAAGACTGAGCACTATTTACCAAAAAGCTCCTTCCCATATCATTATGAGGACTTCCCGATAGTATGAAAAGATATCTGCTTACGATAGTTTTTTTAATAGCTGTTCTATTTCCCGCCCTGGTACAAGCCAGAGAGGCGAGTGTCGATAGGTTATTTGTCGGCACAAAGCCCAATCTCAATCTATCTTTCGTGATCAAGGACGCGTTCAAGCCTGAGATAGAAGAGGCTATTAAGAGCGGGATACCGACCACCTTTACCTTCTTTGTAGAGCTTCACAGGGTTAGGCGCCTTTGGCCTGACAAGACGGTTGAGAAATGGAGTTTCAAGCACACGGTCAAGTATGACAATCTGAAAGACGATTATGAGATTACGCTCGAAGAGCTTGATAAGAAGATTCGCACGAAGGACTTTGAAGAGATGAAGCGTCTTATGGTTACCGGTGACGCCATTGAGCTTATAACTCCAAAACCGCTTGTTGAAGGGAGCACGCATACGCTTCGGATGATGGCGCAGTTGGATACGATCAAGTTGCCGTTCCTCGTGAGGCATATGCTCTTTTTCGTAAAGCTTTGGGACTTTAAGACGGACTGGTATGTTGTTAGCCTGCCGTTGTAGGTGGTATTGCCCGGCCTTTTAAAAGGTGTGTAATGAACAAAGAGTTGCTTAAGGACGACCTGGAGAATAAGAAACGGCGCAGGGAGTTATACATTATCCTTGCCGTCATCCCCGCCGTCATTCTCCTGACCTATGTCGAGTCCCATATCTCGCTTATCAGCGGAGATGTGCCTGTCGCGACCAACATACTCGTTCTGGGCCTTATCAACATTAATATAATACTACTTCTTCTTCTGATCTTCCTGGTCTTTAGAAATGCCGTAAAGTTGTTTTTCAGCTCAAGCTCTTCCAAGATGGGCTCGAAGCTGAGAACAAAGCTTGTCGCGTCATTCGTGGGGCTTAGTATCATCCCGACATTCCTCTTGTTGTTCTTTGTCGTTGGTTTTATCAACAAAAGCGTCGACGCCTGGTTCGACATCAAGATAGACGAGGCCCTGGAGGAGAGCCTTGAGCTGGCGCAGAATTATTATAAGGATACCTCGGATAAGATTCTAACGCTTGCGAGAAGGGCGTCGGTCAATATTGCCGATATCGGACTTTATCCCGGGGAGGGAGGCCTCGACGCCCTTATGGAGAAGCTCAAAAAGGAGAACGATTTTTCCACTATGGAGGTATACTCCAGTGACCTCGTTATGCTAGCTTCTTCCAGGTCCCTGAACGTAACTACCGGTATGGTGCCGGACGCTTCGCTTGAGCAGTTGGAGAAGGCCCTTGAAGGCCTTGCCTCCAGTTATATAGATACCATGGAGGGAAGCGACGTTATTAGGGGTATATCCCCGGTACTCAACCAGGAGAGCGGCGATATACTCGGGGTCGTGGTGGTCAGTTATTTCGTGCCCAGGAGCCTCATAGGCAAGATGCAGAGCATCAGCGTCGTCTTTGAGGACTATAAACAGCAAAAGCTTTTAAAGAACCCGATAAAGGCCACCTACTTTATGATCCTTTTGATCATAACCCTCCTGATCGTCTTTCTCTCGGTATGGATCGGCCGCTATATTGCCAAAGGTATAACGGTCCCGATCTCTAAACTGGCTGAAGGAACGCACGCGGTGGCGAGCGGTAACCTCGACTATAAGATCGAGGTGACAAGCTCCGATGAGATAGGGCTTCTTGTAAGGGCGTTTAACAGGATGACCGAGGACCTGAAGACAGGCAAGGGCGAGATCGAGAGGGCCAACCTGGAACTGCGGGGGAAGAACATCGAGCTTGAACAGAGAAGGCGCTATATCGAGTTTGTTCTCGAGAATGTCACCGCCGGCGTCCTTAGTATTGATAAGGGCGGTCGTATTATATCTATTAACAAGGTAGCCGCCGACATGCTGGGCACTCATGAGGGCAAAGCGCTTGGGCAGTACTACCACAAGGTGCTAAAGCCTGAGAAGAGCGAGATAATAAAGGATATGATCACGGAGCTCTCAAGGCGCGAAAGCGATGTGCTTGAAAAGCAGATCAAGCTCAATGTCATGGACAAGGTCATGACCATACTGGTCAACTTTAATTCACTTCGCGACGAGATGGGAAATAATATCGGCATAGTGGCTGTCTTCGACGACCTCACGCATCTCTTGAAGACTCAGAGGATGTTCGCGTGGAAGGAGGTCGCCAGAAGGATCGCGCACGAGATTAAGAACCCGCTCACCCCGATCCAGCTATCCGCTCAGAGGCTGAGGAAAAAATATATGGATAAGATCCCAGGCGACCCCGGCGTCTTTGACGACTGTACCTCTACCATCATAAGGCAGGTCGACGAACTGAAGATACTTGTTAATGAGTTCTCAAGTTTCGCGAGAATGCCTGCCGCGAACCCAAGTTCCAATAATCTAAATGAGATCATAACCGAGACTGTGGCCTTCTATCAGGCGGGCAATAAGCATCTGGATATCGCCTCCAGCATCGATCCGTCAATCCCGATACTTAATATAGACCGGGAGCAGATCAAGAGAGCCGTCATCAACCTTGTCGACAACGCTATAGCGGCTATCGACGAAGACGGGTCTATCCGGGTGAATACTTTCCTTGACCATGAGAAGATGCTCGCGCGTCTTGAGATCGTGGATACCGGACCGGGGATCCCGCCCGAGGATAAGCTAAAGCTCTTTGAGCCGTATTTCTCGACAAAGAAAGCCGGCACGGGTCTTGGCCTTGCTATCGTAAGCAATATCATATCCGACCATAACGGTTATGTGAGGGTAAAGGATAACCAGCCCACGGGAACCAGGTTCACTATTGAACTGCCCATTGAGGCCGTAGCCATATGAATACGATAATGGTCATAGACGACGAGAAGGATATCCGGGACTCTCTTCAAGGCGTTTTCAAGGACGAGGGCTACAGGGTCCTTGTTGCCGAGAATGCGGAGGGTGCGCTTAAAAGCTTCGAGAAATCCACTCCCGACCTCATACTCCTCGATATCTGGATGCCGGGCATGGACGGGATCGAGATGCTAAAGGAGATCAAGTCCAGATTCGCCAATATTCCGGTTATCATGATCTCCGGCCACGCGACCATCGAGACGGCTGTAAAGGCCACAAAGCTCGGCGCGTATGACTTCGTGGAAAAACCCCTCTCGTTGGATAATATAGTCCTAAGCGTAACACACGCACTGGAGCGAAGCCGCCTTGTGCAGGAGAATACGGTCCTGAGGGAGAGCGTACAAAGGGACTATGAGCTTATTGGCGCTAGCACTGCTATGAAGGCCTTAAAGGCGGACATCAAGCGCGCCGCTCCTACCGATTCTTGGATCCTTATTACCGGCGAGAACGGCACCGGCAAAGAGTTCGTCGCGCGCAATATCCATCTCAGTTCAAAGAGGATCGACAGGCCTTTTGTAGAGGTGAACTGCGCGGCCATACCTGAAGAGCTCATTGAGAGCGAGCTCTTTGGCCATGAGTTGGGGGCCTTTACCGGGGCGGTCTCAGCGAAGAAGGGCAAGTTCGACCAGGCGGACAAAGGGACGATCTTCTTGGATGAGATCGGCGATATGAGCATGAAGACCCAGGCGAAGATACTTAGAATTCTACAGGAGCAGAGCTTTGAGAGGGTAGGCGGTAACGAGCTTATCATGGTCGACGTGAGGGTGATAGCCGCTACCAATAAGGACCTTACAAAAGAGATCGAGAAAGGAACATTCAGAGAAGACCTTTACTACAGGTTAAATGTCATACCTTTCCATGTCCTGCCCTTAAGGGAGAGGAAGGACGACATAGCGCTATTCGTGGATTTTTATATCAAGGAATTTTCAAGGCGTACGGCGAGAGAAGCGCCAGTTATAAATAAGGCCGCCCTGAAGGTGCTTACGAGCTACGACTGGCCGGGTAATGTAAGAGAGCTAAAGAACCTAATTGAGCGCCTTATCATTATGGGGCCGTCCGGGAGTATAGAGGTTACCGATATTCCGGATTATATCAGGAATAAAGAGCCCTCTGATACCTTAAGCCCGGATACAGACGGGCTTTTTAAGGAGGCCAGGGCCGACTTTGAATGCCAATATATCACAAAGAAGCTCGCTGAGAATAATGGTAATATCTCCAGGACCGCACAGGCTATCGGGCTTGAGAGGAGCCATCTCTATAGAAAGATAAAGGCATACGGCATAGTCGCGGGATAACTCTATTATAAAATCTATAAATTGTAAAAGGCCTTTTTTTATGCTAATTTTAGAGTGTTGCAGACTTTTCAGTAGTCTTTTAGGGCACTCTAAGTAGCTGGTATTACTACTTATTCTATTGCCAGGGAGAGGTACATGGCTGGACATTCCAAATGGGCCAATATAAAGCACCGGAAATCCAGGGTAGACGCCAAGAGGGGTAAGGTATTCTCTAAGCTCGTTAAAGAGTTAATGGTCGCCGCCAAGATGGGCGGCTCAGACCCCGCGAATAACCCGAGGCTTAGAACGGCGATAGAGAAGGGTAAGGCCGAGAACCTGCCCGGGGATAATATAGATAGGGCCATAAAGAAGGGGGCGGGGGAGCTCTCGGAAGTCAATTACGAAGAGGGGACCTACGAGGGCTACGGCCCGGGCGGGGTGGCCGTCCTTGTTAGTTTTATGACAGACAATAAGAACAGGACCGCCTCTGAGGTGCGCCATACCTTTGCCAAGCATAACGGCAACCTCGGCGAGAACGGCTCTGTAAGCTGGATATTCGAATTAAAGGGGCTTATAACGCTCGATATGGGGGCAGTCGACGACGAGGCGCTCATGGAGGCGGCCCTTGAATCCGGCGCGGAGGATGTGGTGGTAAATGACGAGGACAGGGTCTACGAGGTTTTGAGTGAACCGCAGGGCTTCCTCGATGTAAAGGACGCATTGACTGAGGCGGGATTCCCGATGACGCTCGCCGATATTACGATGATACCCAAGAATACAGTGGCTGTAGAGGGTAAGGCCGCCTCTCAGTTGATAAGGCTTATAGACGCGCTTGAGGACCTGGACGACGTTCAGGCCGTATACGCCAATTTTGAGATGAGCGCCGAGGATATGGAGGAGGCTGTCTGATGAAGATACTTGGGATCGACCCCGGCAGCCGTGTAACAGGCTACGGTGTTGTGTTGTCGGGTAAGGGCGGCACTCTAGAAAAGATAGCCGAAGGGGAGATAAGGGTCGACGTCAAGGCGGGGCTCCCTGAGCGCCTCAGGGTTATTTACGGCGCTCTCAAGGGGGTTCTGGAGGAGTTCGGGCCCGACGCGGTCTCTATAGAGAGCGTGTTTTACGGCAAGAACGTCAAGAGCGCTATGGTGATGAGCCACGCGCGCGGTGTAGCCCTCTTAAGCGCCGCCGAAAGTGAAGTAGAGGTCTTTGAATACAGCCCCTCGGTGGTCAAGCAGGCTGTCGTGGGCAATGGCCAGGCCACCAAAGGACAAGTTCAGCATATGGTAAAGCTGCTGTTGGGTTCAGTAGAACTCTCAAGCCCGGACGCGGCAGACGCCCTTGCAATTGCCATATGCCATATAAATCACCAGGGGCCGCTAACCAGAGTCGTCAATAAATGATAGCCCGCATAGACGGTAAGCTGATAGATAAGAGCCCTGAGACGGCGATAATAGACGTAAAGGGCGTTGGCTACGAGATAAGTTTGCCTCTATCCACCTTCTATAAGCTCCCTGATATTAACGAGCAGGTCTGCCTCCATATACATACATGCATAAAAGACGACGCGATCGCTTTAAGCGGTTTTCTAACGATCGAGGAAAAAGAGGTCTTCCTGCTCCTTATAGGCGTCACGGGTATCGGGCCGAAACTGGCCCGTAATATCTTATCGGGCATATCGGTCGATGATTTCAAGCATGCGGTAGTTGCCAAAGAGCTTCCGGTTCTCGTAAGGGTCCCCGGGCTCGGCAAGAAGACCGCCGAGAGGCTTATATTAGAGCTAAGCGATAAGCTCGGCAAGCTCGCGATCGACACATCCGCGGCTACCACTACAAAGAGACCTGGCGCGCCGTTAGATGAGGACGTAATAAGCGCGCTCGTCAATCTCGGCTATAAGGAGGTTAAGGCGAGAGAGGCCTTTGAGATGGCAAGGCAGGAGGGAGATGACGAGGATTCTTTCGAGGCAGTATTTAAGAAAACACTTAAGGTATTATCAGATAACTAGCTGTAAGTAAAGACTTTATTAAAGGCCAATTATGACCGATGAAGATGAGATATTAACCTCTGAAAGGGTTCCTGAGGACGAGCGCCTGGACGCTACGCTACGCCCCAGGAGCTTCTCCGAGTATGTCGGCCAGGACCGCATAAAGGAGAACCTAAAGGTCTTTATCGAGGCGGCTAAGGGCAGGGGCGAGGCGCTGGACCATGTGCTCTTCTACGGGCCTCCGGGGCTCGGTAAGACAACACTCGCTAATATTATCGCCTCGGAGCTATCTTCCAATATCCGCTGCACTTCGGGCCCTGCCATAGAGAGACAGGGCGATCTGGCGGCGATACTCACGAACCTTGAGGATAGGGACGTTCTCTTTATCGACGAGATACACAGGCTCTCGACCGTGATAGAAGAGGTGCTCTACCCCGCGATGGAGGACTATAATATAGATATCATAATAGGGCAGGGCCCCGCGGCACGCTCTGTTAAGCTCGATATCCCGCGTTTTACCCTTGTCGGGGCCACTACGCGTGCCGGCCTTCTTACGTCTCCTCTTAGAGACCGCTTCGGCGTAATTTCGAGGCTCGATTTCTATACAATGGAGGATATGGAGGCCATTGTCACGAGATCGGCTTCCATTTTAAATATTAAGATCGACACCGGCGGCGCGAGCGAGATAGCTCGCCGCTCAAGGGGCACGCCTCGTATAGCAAACCGCCTTATACGGCGCGTGAGGGACTTTGCCGAGGTCAAGGCCGACGGGGTGATAAGCGCTCCTGTGGCCAAAGACGCCCTTGATATGCTTGAGATCGACTCTCTGGGCTTTGATAAGATGGACAGGCGCTTTCTCCTTGCTATAATAGACAGCTTTGACGGGGGCCCTGTCGGTATAGAGACCTTAGCTGCTTCCCTGCACGAGGAGAAGGACGCGCTTACCGATATATGCGAGCCATTTCTCATCCAGGAGGGCTTTATTCAGCGTACCCCGAGGGGCAGGGTGGCTACGAGCTCTGCTTACGAGCATTTCGGGCGGACGTTCGACAGGCGCAAAGAGCCTGATAATCAGCAAAAAAAGCTCTTTTAGAGCGTTTTTGCCTGTTTTTATCTTGTTTTTTCTTGTTTCTAGCTTGAAAAGAGCCAAATTGAAGCGAATACTGGTACATATGTGTTGCGGCCCCTGCTCCATCTATCCCCTGAAGAGCATACTCTCTAAGGAGATGGAGCTCTGGGGCTTTTTCTTTAATCCGAACATACAGCCAAAAGATGAATTCAATAAACGCCTCGAGGCCGCGCGGACTCTAGCAAGGCTCATGGAACTCGATGTTATCTTCCATGAGTCTTATCAAGTAGAGGATTTTCTTCGAGACCGCACTGGTACGCCTTTAAGGGAGCTAGATAAAGAAGCCCGGTGCGAGCACTGCTACGACCTTCGCCTTGAGGCTACGGCCAGGGCCGCGGCAAATGAGGGCTTTGACATGTTTACAACGTCACTTCTTTATTCAAGGTATCAGGACCACGGGCTTATTCGTGATATCGCCGAAAAGTACGCAAAGGAATATAACGTAGAGTTCTTCTATAGGGATTTTAGAGAGGGCTGGCAAGAGGGCATAAGGGAGAGTAAAGAGATGGGGCTCTACAGACAGCAGTACTGCGGTTGTATATTCAGCTGGATGGAGAGATATAATAAGGTCCCGATAAAGATGGAGAAGGCGCTTTGATGACGGTTTTTTCAGGGGTTTTTGATCTATGGATTATCTGACTATCGAGGTAACAGACGAGCTCCCGGTTGCCGGGCGCGAGGTCGAGTTTGTTGAGCGTAAGGGCACGGGCCACCCGGACTCTATCTGCGACCATGCCCTTGAGGCCGTAGCTATCGCCTTGAGTAAGGAGTACCTTAATAAGGCCGGGAGGATAGAGCACTTTAATATCGACAAGGGGCTCCTCGTGGCGGGCCAGGTGGAGAAGGGCTTTGGCACGGGCCGGGTTATAAAGCCGATGGAGCTTATCGTCGGCGACAGGGCGACATCCAGGATCGGTGATAAGGATATAGATGTAGCCGGGATCGCCTCTGCTGCGATAAGAGAGTGGTTCGGGAAAAATCTTAAGAATATCGATTGCACCGATGATCTGGTCATTAAGACGGTGCTTCAGCCGGGGAGCCGGGAGCTTGCCTCTATTTTCGCCGATAGCGAAGGCCCGATGCTTGCGAACGACACCTCGGCCGCTGTCGGCTATGCCCCGCTTAGCCCGACCGAGAGTGCGGTCTATGGTTTCGAGAGGTTCTTGAATTCAGCCGGTTTTAAGGCGCGCTTCCCGGAGACCGGCGAGGACGTCAAGGTCATGGGCTTTAGGAGGGGTAAGAAGCTCGATATTACATTCGCCATGCCGATGCTCGCAAAGCTTGTTTCCAGTGAGAACGCATATTTCCAGAAGAAGGCCGAGATCACTGAGGCGGTTCGCGACTTCACCTCATCGCTCGATTTTAGTGAGGTCAACACGCACTTTAATATGCTGGATAAGCCCGGCAGCGGTCTTGACGGTGTTTATCTCTCTCTTCTTGGTACCTCTGCCGAGGACGCCGACTCGGGCCAAATTGGCAGGGGCAACCGGGTAAACGGCCTTATTCCCCTTATGCGCCCGATAGGGACCGAGGCGGCGGCGGGAAAGAACCCGACGAGCCATGTGGGAAAGATATATAATGTCCTGGCCAATAAGGTCGCGGGCGAGATATTCGATAGTGTTGAGAAGCTCTCCCAGGTCTATGTCTGGTTTCTTGGGAGGATCGGCTCACCCATAGACAAGCCCTTGTCTGTCTCTATTCAGATGATATTGGATGAGGGTTCTGATCGAGGCGAGGCCGAGAAGAAGGCAAGAGAGATTGTCGAAGCCCATCTTGCCTCTATGGATACTTTTACTCTGGAGCTATCCATGGGCCGCTATCCGGTCTGCTGAGCATCGCTTACTCTGGTATGTAGATCTTACCTATGTCTAGATTCAGGCCCTCATATATAAGGCTCTACGAGACGGGCGTCCTCGCTGAAAGGATAGAGGCCCTGGGGCGGTTGATGGAGGGCTGCCACCTTTGTCCTCGCCGCTGCATGGTCAGGAGGGACAAAGGGGTGCTCGGGGTCTGCCGCACGGGCCCAAAGCCCGTTGTAAGCTCCTACTCCCCACACTTCGGCGAGGAGCCGCCGCTGGTGGGATCTAGAGGAAGCGGCACGATCTTCATGACCTATTGTAACCTTGCCTGCACCTTTTGCCAGAACTACGAAATAAGCCACCTGGGCATGGGCAAGGAGGTCACCACCGACGAGCTCTCGGATATGATGATAGATCTATGGAAGTCCGGGTGCCACAATATTAACTTTGTCACTCCCACGCATCAGGCAGCCGCGATAGTCGCGAGCCTCCCCAAGGCCATTGAGGCGGGCCTGGACATACCGCTGGTATATAACACGGGGGGCTATGACTCTGTTTCGACCCTGAGGCTCCTTGACAACATATTCGACATATATATGCCGGACTTGAAGTACGGAGGCAATCCCGAGGCGCTTGCGCTTTCTTCCGCGCCTTCGTATGTTGAGGTCTCCAGGGAGGCCGCTATCGAGATGCACCGGCAGGTGGGTGAGTTAAGGCTCGACCCCGACGGCATAGCCGAGAAGGGCCTGATCATAAGACATCTCGTTCTGCCCGGCGGGTATGCCAAAAGCCGCCAGGTCATTGACTTTATCGCAAACGAGCTTTCAATTGCGACTTACGTAAATATCATGGACCAGTACAGGCCGTGCTATAAGGCCGGGGAGGACGAAAACTTCCCCGAGCTAAAAAGGCGCATTACCACCAGCGAGTTCGAAGAGGTAGTGGATATGGCGCGAGCCGCGGGATTAACGAGAATTGCAGGCATCACCGCTTGATGGGCCAGAGGGTATTTGCCCGTATTCGGCTTTGAGGAAAAGATGGCAAAGAAGGGAAAAGCTGGCGAGCAGGGGGAGGGGGATGCTCACCATAGCGGCCGCGAGATAAGCGCGGGCGGCGTGATCTTTAAGCGGAAGGGGAAGGCTGTAGAGGTCGCCCTTATCTCGACAATTCATGGCAAGCGTTGGGGTCTCCCAAAAGGGCTCCAGGAGGACCACGAGACGCTGGCGAGAACGGCCCACCGCGAGGTAAAGGAGGAGACCGGCCTCGACGGGCGCATCATCGGGATGCTCGACAGGGTCGAGTACTTCTACACATTTAAGGACGAGCATGAGACGAAGCGGATCTTTAAGATGGTCTATTTCTTCCT
>CBDVCO010000058.1:0-11237 GCA_965372515.1 uncultured bacterium
GGCATCTTCGTATCTTTTTTGTTGATAGTATATTAATGATAGCCAGTTTAAAGTTAACGGTATGCGTGAAGGGGATAAGTTGGGACTCTTTTCCAGTATTTCCAGAGAGCGCTTAAGAAATGGCTCTGCCTCATCGTACTTGCCCTGCTTCTGATATGCTACTCCTATTATTGTTAGAAGTTTTGACACATTGATATGATTAGGCCCATGTACCTCTTCCGCGAGCTTCAACGCGTTCTGGTATAATTCTATCCCCTCGTTATAACGACCCTGATCGAGAAGTGTTTGAGCTTCGTTAGCCTGTTTGACCCACGTGTTATCACTACAGGATATTAGAGAAAATAATAATCCTGTCATTACAAGCAACTTTATCGCCATGAATGGTTTTGCTATTTTATTCATCTATTTCCTCGCTACAGGGCAACTTTCGTCATTATGGTTTTCTCTGTCTTTTATAGAATTCATCTTCCCTTTTTTTCTTGTTCTTAGTTTCTTCGTCTGTCATCCATTCTCCCAAAGAAAGAGGGTTTTTCCCAGGATGTATGATCTCTCCTTTAAGGTCAATATTTGCATTTATAATTTTATCCGCCAGTATAATTCCTTCCGGAATTCCTGAAGGCGGCCTTATACCTTTCTTAACAACGTGAAGAATCTTGCCATTGCTATCATGGTGGAAATATCTAGAGCCGTCAAACGTTATCGAAGTTCCATCACCCAGGTCGACGCTATATTTACCTTTATATTCTATCGCATATCTCTCGGATGAATGGCTCAAGAATTCTTCAGGGTCTATTCGCTTATCTTCGCTTACACTATGAAAGTCAAGGGGTGCCGAGCTTACCCAGTCAAGCTTCTTGTATGACTGTATTACTTCAAAGTGGAGTTTGTACCCGCCCCTTTTGTTGTAGTAGCCCTGACTAGTGCCGCTCCTGCCGGAGGTGCCGATTACCTGATCGTATTTATTTTCGCGGTTCCCTATCTCTTATATATCTAAACCCCAGAAAAAGTATGCCGACCGCAATGGTTATTTGGACTATTTTCCATTTGCCGTAAAGTATCAAAAACAAAGGCATGAAGGCAACAAAAGAAAGTAATGAAAAGCCGATATCACCTCTAAAATATAGAAATAATAATGCTGACAAAAATGAAATTAGGATTGTTTCACAGATCAAGATAAAAAAGACATTCTTTAGAAGGTCAACTAAATATTTCTCTTTGGATGCCACTCGAAAAATTATAGGTGCACAATAACCACCAACTATTGCCGAAGATAGGAAGTAAATACTGCTCATATATAGCTCAAAAAATTCATATGAATCCGGATAACTAAGATGAATCAACCAATGCATAAATATCGTAGTGAGCATAAAACTCACACCCGAAATAACGCATATCTTCCAATTTAAGATTAGGTCACTTTTGCTGAGCTTTAGATGCATTCAGGGCTTCCTTATTTCCATCTACCCGTCTCATAATACCTGCTCCTATTTATTCTCGCGGTTCCCTATCTCTTATATATCTAAACCCCAGAAAAAGTATGGAGACCGTAATGACTATTTGGGCTACCCTCCATATGCCGTAAAAAATTGATAATACGATAAACATCCCAACTAAAACAACATCTGCAGTCATAAGGCCCTGAGGGAAAAACAAAGAAGGTATAGCTAACAAGAAAGCAAATACAAATGCTTCACAGATGAAGATGAAAAAAACAGATTTCAGAAGTTTAACTAGATACTTCTCTTCATATACGGCTTTAAAAATTCCAGGTCCAAAATAACCGCCAACTATTGGCGCAGATAAAATATAAAAAATAGCATAACCTTGATCGAAAAGACCATATATTTGTGGATCAATAAAATGAACAAGCAAATGCATAAGCATCATCGAAAACGTAAAACTCAGACCCGAAATAACGCGTATCTCCCAATCTGAGATTCGGCCGCTTTTACTGAGCTTGAAATTCATACAGAGGCTCCTTATTTCCAGATGCCTGTTCCATAATCCTTAATACCTTGATCGATCCAATAGGCATCCCGGGGGTTGTCCCCTAGCAGCCCATATTCTGATTTATGCTTACCACTCAGAGTTTGAACAACACCTGCCATACGATGCAGGACAAACCTTGAATATCCAGCGGCGGCGCCTGTCAATCCATAATTGTAATTGCCAAGGTTAGTAAGCTCTTCTCTGGTGAGACCGCTGTTTGCGTAGGTATGTCTCATATCCCATCTGCCGCCGGGCCTGACAGCATTAGCGAAGAGCGAACCTTCCAGTAAAGTTTCTATTATTTTCAATGTCATATTTCCTGTAGTAATACTATATATTTTATCATCTGGTATAATATCCATCTTTTTTGCTTCCTCGATATTCTTCTTGAAATCAAGCCCAACAGGCAATTTATAGTAGGGAACAGGTAATCTTAAGGAGACTCCAAATGGACGTCTTAAAAAGCTCTCGGGGTCTATGCGTTCATCTTCGCTTACACAATGGAAGTCAAGGGATCCCGTTCTTACCCACTTAAGCTCCTTAAATGACTTTATTACTTCAAAGTGGAGTTTGTACCCGCCCTTGTGGTCGTAGTAGCCCTGCTTTGTGCCGCTCCTGCCGGAGGTGCCGATAACACGGCATTGCGTGACCTCATCATTTACTTTCACCGATCTTTCTTTAAGATGAGCGTAAAGCGTATATGTAAATTTACGCGTTTTTATATCTTGTCCATGATATAAAATTATCACATTTCCATAAGAACCTGTAAATTTTTTCTCTTTCTTTCTTTCATTGCCCTTCTTTACAGTGACTATCCTTTCGCTTGGCTCATGGTAAGTGGACCTGACCACAAGGCCGCCCGCGCTCGCCATCACAGGCGTGCCCTTATTGACTGGATAGTCAACACCGTTGTGTCCTCTAGTCCGTCTATTCTCTCCAAATATATGGCTGATCTTTCCGGTTGTAGGCGCTTTTGGCATGGTATCTCTCCTTAGTTGTTTTGAGGTTTTATTACAAATTCCAGATAGAAATAAACAAAGGTCTATACCCTATAGTGTTTTTTTTCTACCCCTGGAACTGTATATAGCCAATAAACTTATAAAAAGTATTGATATTTATTCTACCCCAGTCATATTTTTGACGCCTTTTGG
Source organism: uncultured bacterium (assembly GCA_965372515.1). Classification (GTDB taxonomy): domain Bacteria; phylum Desulfobacterota; class GWC2-55-46; order GWC2-55-46; family JAJCZF01; genus CBDVCO01. Next base: position 3,141 of record CBDVCO010000058.1, read on the forward strand.
AATTTTTAGAGGATAAGCCAACTCGTGCTATTGATAATTAAACTCTATTTGAAATAAGCCTTAAATTAAAATATAAAAGGGACTCATAGAGAGTCCCTTTTATAACTCCCTGCTCGGGATGGGCGTGCTTAGAGCACGCCCCGGCAAGGAATGACGTTTAATATAGCTCGCCTTGTCTCGCTAAAGTCGCGAGACGGCGAGCCCTCCGGTCGAACCCAGTCTGCCTTCGGCAGAGGGTTCGAATCCACCGGAAAAACAGAATAAAAAAAGGGACTCATAAAGAGTCCCTTTTATAACTCCCAGGTCGGGATGGGCGTGCCTTCGGCACGCCCCGGTAAGGTATTACGTTCATTATAGCCCGCCTTATGCCGCCTTTGGCGTCAGTCGGCGGGCCCTCCGGTCGAACCCGGTGTGCCTTTGGCACAGGGTTCGATTCCTCCACAGAAATATAATAAAAAAAGGGGGCGCATTAAGCGCCCCCTTTTTTTATTATGGCTCCCAGGGAGGGATTCGAACCCCCGACAAGGTGGTTAACAGCCACCGGCTCTGCCAGCTGAGCTACCTGGGAATGTCAATTTCTCAATAAAGCAATCTAGGTATTATATTCCTAGTCCTCTGTAAATTCAAGTCAAGAATCACGCCCTGGTGAAAAATCCTCTACCCCTCAAGGCTCTGGAGTTTCGAAAGATCGGCGATTCTATAGTATAGTTCGCGTACGCTATAGAGTAGCGCGAGCCTGTTCGCCTTGAGCTTTTCGTCCTCTGTCATGACCATGACCTCATCGAAGAAGGTATCTATAACGTCCTTTATCGTGGTTAGCTTCTTAAATGCCCCCTCATAGTCTTGCGCGCGCACAAAAACCTCTATCTCCGGAGCTATCTTTTCACGAACCTTATTCAGCTCTTTTTCTTCCTTATCGATAAATAACGCGGGGTCTGACTTATTAGAAATATCGGTTACGTTCTTCAGTATATTCGATACGCGCTTAAATGCGACGATCAACCTCTCGCAATCCGGGTCCTTTTTAAAGGCCTCGAGCGCCATAGTCCTCTCTCTAGCGTCCTTTATATCAAACCAGTCGGTAGAAAGGACCGCGTCTATTGCGTCGAAAGAGAGCCCTTCGCCTAAGAGCTGGTTCTTGAAGCGCTCCTTGAAAAACTCGTTGATCTCATTTTTGACCTCGTCCGCATCACGGGTAAGTTTCTCGCCGACTATATCTACCGCCGCGGCTACAAGGCCGTTTATAGGGTAATAAAAACCCTTATCGAGTATTATCGCCATTATACCTAACGCCTGGCGTCTTAGCGCGTACGGGTCCTTTGCGCCGGTCGGTAGAAGGCCCACGCCAAAGCAACCGGCTATGGTATCCATCTTATCACTGATGCTGATGATCGCTCCGGCCTCACTCTTTGGCAACTCGCCTCCGGCGGCTATGGGCATGTAGTGTTCGTAGATGGCTTCACTTACCGCCTTAGGCTCGCCCGCGAGCTCCGCATAAACCCTGCCCATAACCCCCTGAAGCTTTGGAAACTCCCCGACCATGCCGCTAACGAGATCGGCCTTACAAACAAAAGCCGCGCGCTTTAGTATCTCAATATCCTTGTACTTGACCTGGATGCCGACCAATTCCGATAGCTTCGTAAACCTCTCGACCTTCTCAAAGCTCGTGCCGAGCTTGGCCTGAAAGACCACGCCTTTTAAACGCTCTACCCACTCAATGAGCTTGACCTTCAAGTCCTGTTCGTAATAGAACTTGGCGTCATTTAACCGGGCCCGCAAGACCCGCTCGTTTCCGCTTATAACAACCCCGGGGTCCAGGGCCTCTATATTGGCGACCGTTATAAAGGAATTCAGGAGCTTGCCTTTTTTATCCGTCACGGAGAAATATCTCTGATGCTCGCGCATAGCGGTTATCACTATCTCGTCGGGCAGGTCGAGGAACTCTTTATCGAACGTGCCCCTTACAACGACCGGGTACTCGACAAGATTTACCACCTCCAAAACGAGCTCTGGGTCGGGTAAGACGTGACCCTTGACCTCGTCTGCGGCTTTTTTTAGCCCCTCTTCTATGATCTTCTTTCGCTCTTCGGGGTCTACGATTACGTAAGCCGCTTTCAGGGCCTTCTTGTAGCCTGAAAACCCGTCCACTTCTATCTCAGAGGCCGGCTCTACTCCTTTTGCTGCCAGGAACCTGTGCCCAAAAGTATGGTTGCCGCTCTTTATACCGCAGTAGTCGAAGCTAACGACACTAGAGCCAAAGAGCGCCGTTATCCAGTGTATGGGCCTTGCAAAGGCGCACTCGCCAGAACCCCAGCGCATGCTCTTGCGAAAGAGATCCGCGCCGACAAGCCCCTTTAGGATCTCCGGCAACAGCGTAAAAGTCTCGGCGCCCTTGACCTCTTTTTTTGCGTATACATGGGCCGCCTTACCGGCCTCCCTTACCTCAATATCATCAAGCTCTACACCCTGGCCTCTTACAAAGCCGAGGAGCGCCTTCGTCGGCTCTCCGCTGGCGTCAAAGGCGGCCTCCTTCTTCGGCCCCCGGACCTCGATAGAGGCGTCGCTCTGGCCCGTAGAAAGCCCTTTGACAGTAAGGACTAGCCTCCTTGGCGTGCCAAAGGTCCGTACCTCACCATGCGTAAGGCGCGCCTTATCAAGCGCGCCCTTGATAAGGCCTGCAAGTTGGTCAAGGGCCGGGTCGATAAAGCCTGCGGGCAACTCTTCGGTGCCTATCTCGAAAAAAAGGTCTTCTTTACTCATATCCTGATATTACTCCTATTTCGAGGCTTGTAAACCTGCTCCAATGTATCAGAAAGAGCGATTATTTCAAGCTTTTTTATGCTCTTGTTCTAGACAAAAGTAGTGTTTTTACAAAATGCGAAGAGGACGTCATTCATAAGGAATTGCGGGGACATTGCCGGGACGGGGGTACACCTGGAAGACGACTTAAAGAGTAGATGCAAAGAGAAGGGCAAAGAGGTGAGAGAAGATCAGGCGAAAGTGAGTCCTGAAAACGAGCGTTCGTTTACCGTATTCGACCAGACGACCCTGGCGCTACGCTTTATATCCATTGCCCGGAGGTTAAGCTCGACCTTGACATCCTTAACAAGGGCACTGCCGAAATACTTTAGCCTAACGCCGCTCTTGGATATATCCTGCGTCTCTACGACCAGGGGGGAGTGCTTATTTACAAGCTCATCTGTCAACAGCCCCTCTGTCACCAGGTCAAAACGCTTGGCGACCCTCTTATCCGCGGCCTCTACCCTGGTTTCCATAACAGCCTCGATGGTTTTCAAAAGGTCCGTCATCTGATAGGGCTTATAGAGGTGGGGACAACTGGTCTGGGAGAGGAAGGAGACGGTCTTAAGGGAAGGCAGGCCCGTAGTAAAGATAAACCTCTCTTTTAAATGAGGGTTCTCCCTTATAGCGCCGTAATAGAGCTCTATGCCGTCGAGCTTCGGCATCATAATATCGGTAACCACACAATCAAATACCGAACCCCAGAGCTTTTCCAGGGCATCGACCCCGTTACTGGCCGATACTATGCTATAGCCGAAACTCTGAAAGGTTTCCTCGGCCAGCTCCCTTATGCACTCCTCATCGTCTACAAAGAGCACTTTTCCTCTTTCATCTTTTGCCATATCTGCTTAATACCATCTTTTGTCTTGCCAGTAAAGGATTAGTTCACAAATTATCCCCCTGCATTTAAAAAAATCTATATTCAGGACCCGCGACTCCTGGATTGGACTACAAAACACTGCCTATGAATGATGCTAATATAGAAATTAATACTCCCCCTCTATGCTTCATCAAATAATTGATTTTAATAGAAAAAAGAGCTAAAATTTAAGATGATGTAAAGACCATAATGCAAAACAGGGGAAAATATAGAAGCGCGAATGGAAAAAACAATGGCGCAAAATCTTGAGTACAAAATGAAGAAACTTGTGGAGGTGGACGGCCTTACCAAATGCTTTAACAGCGTCTGTGCCGTAGACAATATCTCGTTTGAGATATACGAGGGAGAGGTCCTTGGGCTTCTTGGCCCCAACGGCGCGGGAAAGACCACCACGCTCCAGATGCTGCTGGGGCTTACCACCCCTACAAGCGGGGATATAAGGCTCTTCGGCCTCGACATGAAGGATAAGCGTGAGGAAATACTTAAGAGGGTCAATTTTTCGTCCTCATATGTATCTTTGCCCTATTCGCTTACGGTCTACGAGAACCTGCAGGTATTCGCCATGCTCTATGAAATTAAGGAGAGAAGAGCGCGGATCCTGGACCTACTTAGAACCTTTGAGATCGAGGATCTTATTAACAAGCCGGTCAGAAAGCTATCCTCCGGGCAGATCACCAGGGTATGTCTGGCCAAGAGCCTTTTAAACGACCCCGAGGTGCTATTTTTGGACGAGCCGACCGCGAGCCTCGACCCGGATATCGCCGATAAGACCAGACGGCTCTTAAAGGGTATCACTCGGGATCACGGTGTCGCCATACTCTATACGTCGCATAATATGAAGGAGATGGAGGAGATCTGCGACCGCGTGATCTTCATGGACAGAGGCCGGATCGCGGCCTACGGGAGCCTTGATGAGATAAAAGAAGAGTTTAAGACCGATGACCTTGAAGAGGTATTTTTACGTATCGCCAGAAAGACAGGTTAATAAGATGAACCTGAACAGGATAATCGCATATAACATGCGCCACCTATTTCTCTTCAAGAGGAGCCTCCCCAGGCTTATGGAGATATTTTACTGGCCCGTCCTCGACCTCCTGGTATGGGGCTTTATAAGCGTCTACTTGAACCAGTATAAAGGAGCGTTGCCGGACTTTATCGCCTTCTTCATTGGGGCGCTCATTCTCTGGGACGTTCTCTTCAGGTCCCAGCAGGGGATAAGCGTCTCGTTTCTAGAGGATATGTGGTCGAGGAACCTGCTTAACGTATTCGTTAGCCCGATAAGCGCTATTGAATACGTAAGCTCACTGCTGCTGATAAGCGTGATAAAGCTTATAATATCTACCGTTGTAATGCTGGTGCTCGCCTGGGTACTCTATTCCTTCAACATCTTTACGCTCGGCATAGCACTTGTGCCGCTTGCCTTGAACCTCGTCATCATGGGCTGGTCTGTCGGCATAATAACGATGAGCATAATCATGCGCTACGGGCAGGAAGCCGAGGTGCTGGCCTGGGGAATAGCCTTTCTCTTTCAGCCCGTAAGCGCGGTCTTCTATCCGGTTGCGGTCCTGCCCCAGCCGCTTAAAGCGATATCCACCTTCATACCCGCCTCCCACGTCTTCGAGGGAATGCGTAGCGTCATAGCGGGAGGCGCGCTTCCCTTAAGCGAGATCATCTGGGCAAGCCTCCTTAACCTATGCTATATAACTATTGCTGTATTATTTTTTGCGTGGAATTTCCGTGCGGTAAAACGAAAAGGACTGCTCGTTAAGGTCGGAGAGTAAGCCGTATTTCTTTAAACACGGGCCAACCTGGTATAGGAGCTTTTGAGCAGAGAAAAAGGGGCGCGCTACCCCAGCAGCCTTTCGAGCGCCCTCCTCTCCTGGGGCGTGGCCATGAATATCAGGGTATCCCCGCTATCGAGCACGTAGTCCATGCCCGGCGCGTAGACCCAGTCCTGATCTTGCTTGATCGCCATAAGGAGGATATACTTGCAATCCTGTAAAGGCAGGTCCGAGATTGCCTTGCCCTTCATATCATCCGGCACCGTATACTCCTCTACGCGCAGGTTCTTCTCCTGATCTCTTAGCATGGTGTCTAGAAAGGATACGACCGTGGGCTTGACCATCTCGGTCGCCATCCTGAGTGCGCCTATGAAGTTGGGGCTTATCACCGAGTCGGCCCCGGCCTTCTTTATCTTCTCCACGTGTTCAAGATTGATGCAGCGCGATACTATCTTCAGTTCGGAGTTTAAGTGCCTCGCGGTAAGAGAGATCACCAGGTTCTGGTTGTCGTCCTCTGTCACGGCGAAGAGCCCTCTTGCGCGCTCTATGCCGGCCTTTAAGAGTACCTTCTCCTCGGTGGCGTTGCCCTCGATAACCAGCTGCTCCGGAAAATCACACCTGATCTTATCCAGGTGCCCGCCGTCTATCTCCACCACCACAGAGTCCTTCTCCGTACTGAGGAGTTCTGCGATGACATGGTAGCCGACAAGGCCGGCGCCGCAAACAATAAAGTGCTCCTTTAACTTGTCGATTTTCTTATCCATCTTTCTCCTCCGTAGTGTTTTCGTTATCTCCTCCTCCACAAAGAAGGCCGTAATATTCGAAAGACCGTAAAAGAGCACCCCTATGCCGGAGAGCGCTATAATTATGGTCCATACCCTGCCCGCGGGGTTGCCCGCAAGGTCGATGGTCTCGCCAAAACCTATCGTGGTTACGGTGATAAAGACCATATAAAAACAATCGAATAATGAGTACTGGTCACCGGAGATTACACGGTACCCCAATGTGCCCACCAGCAGTATCACGATTATGGCCACCGCCGCCTTAACGAAACGGCGGTATATCTGCTTGTAGACACCCTGTTTCAGCATATGCCAAACCCTTCCCTGCAGGCTGCAGGCGCTTGGTGCTCAACAAAAAAACGTTTAAAACTTCGCAATATAGTACATTATTTCATTACTTAAGGCAACTGTCAGCACCCCCGGGGTATTAGCTTTGCTCTATTCTTGTTGATTTCTTATACCCATATAGTCCACAATATAAGGACTACCTCAAAGAAGGCCTGTTCTAAACTATCCCAAAAACCAGGAACCGGAGACGCAATACGTGCAATACAAGCAGAAACCGAAGAAATTAGGCCCATGGCAAAGGTTCATAGACTATCTTACAATAGGCATCTGGAGGGCTAAGCTTCAGGACCTGCCGAAAATAAAATCTATCTTCATATACCCGCTGCGTGTCTTTGTCCTGGCCTTTAGAAAGTACGACTCGGATAACTGCTCTTTAAGGGCCAGCGCCCTGACCTTCTATGCCCTTCTGTCCATAGTACCTGTTGTGGCCATGGCCTTTGGAATTGCCAAGGGTTTCGGCTATGAAGACGTGCTAAGAGACCAGTTGATGCAGCGCTTCGCCGGGCAGGAAGAGGTCTTCAGCATTATTATCGGCTTCGCCCACACCCTGCTTGAAAATACCCGGGGCGGCATGGTGGCCGGGATCGGCGTGCTCGTGCTTCTCTGGACGGTCATCAAGGTACTCTACCACATAGAGTTTTCCTTTAACGAGATCTGGGAGGTAAAGAGGCCCCGCACGCTTAAGCGCAAGCTCGTCAACTATATCTCTATCATGGTCATAGGGCCCGCACTGCTGATCGTCTCTGGCAGCGTAACGGTCTTTATAAGCTCGCATATACTGCTTGTAACCGAGAGGTTCGCGTTTATAGGATTCCTGGGACCTTACACCTTAATGTTCCTGAAGCTTATCCCGTATATACTGATATGGGCCATATTCACCCTGGTCTATAGAATAATGCCCAACGTAAATGTCTCGCTTCGAAGCGCCTTGCTGGGCGCCGTCATAGCCGGCACGTGCTACCAGTTCGTCCAGTGGGGCTATATATATTTTCAGGTGGGCATAGCGCGGTACAACGCCATCTACGGAAGTTTCGCCGCCCTCCCGCTATTCCTCATATGGATTGAGATCAGCTGGCTTATAGTGCTCTTCGGGGCTGAGTTCTCGTATGCGCACCAGAACGTGCACGAATACGAGTTCGAACACGACTCCAGGAATGCAAGCCCATATCTACAAAAGCTCCTGGCCCTGCAGGTTACACACTTCTTTGTAAAGAACTTTGCAAAGGGGCAGGGGGTCTTGAGCGCCGCGATGATCCACGACACCCTTAACGTCCCTTATCTGCTCCTCCACCAGATACTCGATAAACTGCTGGAGACAGAGATCATACTGAAAGCCAAGGGCGGGTATTCCCTTGAACCGAAATATCAGATAGCAAAGGATATAAATAAGCTCAAGGTTAACTCTGTCATGGACGCGCTGGAAAAAAATGGCACGAACAGACTGCCGATTGCAACCGCAAGTGATTATGCCGAGCTCACAAATGTAATAGCCGAGTTCAAGAAGAGC
>CBDVCO010000059.1:0-11159 GCA_965372515.1 uncultured bacterium
GAGGGCGAGGGCGAGTGAGTGATAGCGCGATAGTCAGCGCCATAGCCGCAGAGATGCACACGGGCGCGCTCGTACTCGATGCTGAAAAGAGGGTGCTCTACGTAAACCCCTTTTTTGTAAAGTCTTTTCCATTGGCAAAAGAGATAGAGGGCACAAGGGTGGACGAGATAATAGAGAACGAGTTTCTCCTTGGTGCTGTGGACAGGTTTTTCTCGGCAGGGGTGGGTCCTGATGAAGATATCGAGATAGAGGAGGGCCAGAGGTCGTTCAGGGTGCGTCTTGTGGGTCTGGAGGAGGGTAGCCGCCTTCTCTTGTTCCTGAGGGATATCACCGAGGAGATGAGAGTCGAGGCCATTAAGAAGGATTTCGTGGCCAATGTCTCGCATGAACTGAGGACCCCGCTTGCGAGTATCAAGGGCTACTCGGAAACACTCCTCGACGAGGGCTTAAGCGAAAGCGATAATTCGAAAGAATTCCTGAGGATAATCGACAAGCACGCCACGAGGATGAGCAGGCTGATCGACGATCTCCTGATACTTTCAAGGCTTGAGTCCCAGCAGATAAGCGTGGAGTGCGCGCCTCTGGATGTGGAAGAGCTTATTGGATTTTCCGTCTCCGGTTTTTCAAAGCAGGCCCTGGACAAGGGTATTGAACTCACAAGCGAGGTCGAAGAGGGACTCTCCAGTGTGCTCGGCGACCGCGACCGCCTTGAGCAGGTGATGGTAAACCTACTGGATAACGCCATAAAATATACCCCCGCAGGGGGAAGCGTTAAGGTCTCGGCCTATGCCGAGTCCAGTGCCATGCGGATCGATGTGGCTGACACCGGCATTGGCATACCCCCAAAGGACATACCGAGGATATTCGAGAGGTTTTACAGGGTCGATAAAGCACGGAGCAGGGAGCTTGGGGGTACGGGCCTGGGGCTCGCGATCGTAAAACATATAATACAGGGGCACGGCACAAGGGTATGGGTGGAGAGCGACTTTGGTAAGGGCTCGCGTTTCACTTTTACGCTCAACAAAGCTCGTTAATGTCGATCACCTCCCTTGCGACCCTTCTTATCTCCCCTATGGGCGCGGGCTTTTCCATCAGCTTAATTCCGTTTTCTTCAATCCTCGCTCTCCAGGCCCCCCACCCTCCTCTCTTTGTCCGAGAGCCACCCTATGATCTCTTTTCATGGCCATTTCAACAGGTTAGTACATTTTTATCTGTCATAACAATTAAACTCCCCTGTAACAGTCTTGTAACAAACGAGTAGTAATAGATAGGGTATGAAAAATAAAAAGGAGTATAGAATGAAAAGAGTTTTGGTTCTTTTGTCTTTAGTTGTTTTAGCTATAAGCGTGTCTGCTCCGGTATCGTACGCCAGAGCCATAGTAAGGGTGGATGGCTCATCGACCGTCTATCCCATAACCGAAGCCGTTGCCGAGGAGTTTCAAGGTGAGGTCAGGGGCAAGGTCAGGGTCACTATAGGGATATCCGGCACAGGCGGAGGCTTTAAGAAGTTCTGTACGGGAGAGAGTGACGTCTCAAACGCCTCAAGGCCGATAAAGCCCTCTGAGGTAGCGCTTTGCGAAAAGAACGGTATCGACTATATAGAGCTTCCCGTCGCCTACGACGGCCTCGCCGTTGTGGTAAATAACAGAAATACCTGGGTAGACTACCTTACAGTAGATGAGCTAAAGCGCATCTGGGAGCCCTCGGCCCAGGGTAAGCTCACACGCTGGAGCCAGCTTCGACCCGGTTTCCCGGATAAGGAGATACACCTCTTCGGTCCGGGCGTCGATTCCGGCACGTTCGATTACTTTACAGAGGCAATCGTAGGCGAGAGCGGCGCGAGCCGCGGTGATTTTACCGCGAGCGAGGACGATAATGTGCTCGTTCAAGGCGTAAGCACAGACATCTCAGCAACCGGCTTCTTCGGGCTCGCCTACTACGAATATAATAAAGAGAGCCTTAAGCTCGTGCCCATAGACGACAAAAACCCCGCTACAGGCGAAGGTCCTATCGGCGCTTCCTACGATAATGTCCTAAAGGGCACATACCAGCCTCTCTCAAGGCCGCTCTTTATTTATGTATCAGTACAGAGTGCTGAAAAAGACGAGGTAAAGCAGTTCATCGAGTACTACATAGATAACTCAGAGGAACTCGTAAAGGAAGTGGGCTACGTAGCGCTGCCAAAAAAGGCATACGATCTGGTCTTGAAGAGATTCCAGAATCGGACGACCGGTTCGCTCTTCGGGGGCAAAGGTTCGCAGGTGGGAGTTAAGATAGAAGACCTGCTTAATTCAAAAGATTGAGAGACGAATTGTATCGGGGGAAACTTTTTTCAACTTGGTTCCCTCAATACGGTTCGTCTTTTAATCTTTTAAGGTAAGGGTGTTTCATGCGCAGGGGAGCACAAAGGATAAGGGAGAGGTTGATTGAGGGTCTGCTTTTTTTAGCGGCCCTTGCTTCTATCCTTATTACTATCGGTATTGTGGGTGTTCTGGTCTTTGAGACCTTTGATTTCTTCAGGGAGGTCTCTGTCTGGGAGTTCTTTACCGACACCCAGTGGACGCCGTTATTCTATGAGAAGCATTTCGGCATCATGCCTCTCTTTGCGGGGACTATTCTTACGAGCGTTATCGCTATGGCCGTGGCCCTGCCCATAGGGCTTATAAGCGCTATTTATCTTAGTGAGTATGCGCCAGCGAGGGTAAGGGCGGTGATAAAGCCCATGCTTGAGGTCCTGGCTGGCATTCCGACGGTTGTGTACGGTTACTTTGCGCTGCTTTTTGTTACGCCCTTGCTTCAGAGTTTTATCCCGGGCCTTTCGGGTTTTAACGCGCTCAGTCCGGGGATCGTCATGGGGATAATGATCATACCGATCATAAGTTCTTTGAGCGAAGACGCTATGCACGCGGTGCCCATGGGGCTTAGGGAGGGCTCTCTGGCGCTCGGGTCTACGCGTTTACAGACGGCGGTGAAGGTGGTACTTCCGGCCTCATTTTCAGGTGTGGTCGCAGCCTGCATACTCGGCGTGTCGAGGGCCATAGGAGAGACGATGATAGTCGCCATAGCCGCGGGGCTCCAGCCGAGGCTCACCATGAACCCGCTTGTTCCGATCGAGACTATAACCACTTATATTGTGCAGGTCAGTCTCGGGGACACCCCCTGGGGCTCGATTGAGTATAAGACCATATACGCGGTCGGCATGAGCCTCTTTTGCGCCACGTTTGTGCTGAACCTTGCGAGCTTCTGGCTGAAGAAGAGGTTCTGGCAGGCCTATGAGTAGGATAGAGATTATAGGATGAAGAAAAAGAGGAATATAAACAGGTTAATGGACCGCTCGTTCGGCTGGTTCGGCCTGGGCGTGACGCTCATCGGGCTGGTCGTACTCGCCGTCCTGCTCATCGATCTATTCTCAGACGGGCTAGGCAGGCTTGACTGGGACTTTATAACGAGCTTTCCCTCAAGGCGTCCGGCCCGCGCGGGGATATTATCCGCCCTTGTCGGGACCGTCTGGGTTGTTGTGCTTACGGGTATGATAGCCTTTCCAATGGGGGTGATGGCGGCTATTTATCTGGAGGAGTACGCGCGTAAGAACTGGCTAACGGGCTTAATTGAGATAAATATCTCTAACCTCGCCGGTGTGCCTTCCATAATCTACGGTTTGTTGGGCCTGGGGTTATTTGTAAATGTCCTGGGTTTCGGCAGGAGCATCCTGGCTGGCTCCGCGACGCTCGCGCTCCTGGTGCTCCCGATCGTTATAATGTGCACGAGGGAGGCGCTACGCACGGTGCCCTCATCGATCAGGGAGGCCTCATACGCGCTAGGGGCTAGCCGCTGGCAGACTATCAGCAGGCAGGTCCTCCCGGCAGCGCTCCCCGGTATACTTACGGGCGTGATACTAGCGCTCTCAAGGGCCATAGGTGAGACCGCGCCGCTTATCGTTGTGGGCGCTTTGACCTATGTGGCCTTTTTGCCCGAGAGCCCGATTGTAGCCGACTTCCCGTTTATTAACCTTTCGGGCCTTGGCGACCCCTTCTCTGTCCTGCCGATACAGATATTTAACTGGGTCTCAAGGCCGCAGAAGGGCTTTTTGATCAACGCGGCCGCTGCCATTATAGTGCTTCTTGTGATAACATTCGCCATGAACGCCGTGGCAGTTTGGCTCAGGCACCGTTATGGAAAGAAGGTAAGGTGGTAATGGAGACAGATGCGGTATTCAGCATAAGGGATGTCTCCGGGTTCTACGGAGAGACCCGGGCGTTAAAGGATCTCTCGATGGAGATAAAGCCAAAGTCGGTGACGGCAATAATCGGGCCCTCCGGGTGTGGGAAATCGACCTTTATAAGGTGCCTCAACAGGATGAACGACCTTATAGCGGACTTTCGCGTAACAGGAGAGATGCTCTATAACGGGCAGGATATCAACTCAAAAGAGATCGATGTGATCGAGTTGAGGCGAAAGATCGGCATGGTCTTCCAAAAGCCCAACCCTTTTCCCAAATCTATTTTCGAAAATGTTGCATATGGATTAAGGATTCATGGTATAAGGAACAGGAAAATTATTGAGGAGACGGTTGAAAAGAGCCTCAGGAAGGCTGCTCTCTGGGATGACGTGAAGGACAGGCTGACAGAGAGCGCCCTGAAGCTCTCCGGCGGTCAACAGCAACGGGTTTGTATCGCCAGGGCCATTGCCATGGAACCAGAAGCTATCCTCTTTGACGAGCCATGCTCGGCGCTAGACCCGATTGCCACGGCCAAGATAGAGGACCTGATAGAGGAGATCAAGGAAGAGTATACCGTGGTGATAGTCACCCACAGTATGCAGCAGGCCGCGAGGGTCTCCGATTATACCGGCTTCTTTATGCTGGGTGAACTGATAGAGTTTGATAAGACGCAAAAGATATTCACCACGCCGAGCAAGAAGATGACCGAAGACTATATAACCGGAAGGTTCGGATAGAGAGAGGAAAGAGTAGTGAGTAGAAAGGCATACCATAACGAACTAAAGGCGCTCGAAGCAGAGGTCTGCACTCTGGCCGATATGGCCGGGGAGGCGGTAAAAAAGTCTATAAAATCGCTTAAGGATAGGGACATAAAGAGCTCCAAGGAGATCATAAAGAACGACGCCGTTATAAACGCGAAGAGGTTCGAGATAGAGAACAGGTGTCTCCTTCTATTGGCCACCCAACAGCCGATGGCGGTCGACTTGAGGGTGATAGCCGCGATTCTAAGCATTATAACCGACCTTGAGCGTATCGCCGACCATGCCGAAGGTACGGCTCATATAAGCGTTTTGATTGGTAAAGACCCGCTTGTAAAGCCGATTGTGCACCTGCCACAGATGTCCAAGATCTCACTAAAGATGTTGAGCGATTCTATAAAGGCATTCAAGGCGCGTGACGATAAGAGCGCAAGGGAGATATGCGACGTGGATGATGAAGTCGACGCACTCTACGAAGTGATATACAAGGAACTCTTGACGCTGATGATCAAAGACCAGAAGACCATAAAGGGCGCGACGTATTTGATGTGGGCGGCGCACAATATGGAGAGGGTGGCCGATAGGGTCACGAATATCGCAGAGAGGGTCGTCTTCATGGTAACGGGTAAGCTTGAAGAGATGAACGTATCGAAGTACTAGTTGTGCTCCTAATGAGCGAGGAGGCTTAAATGTTCAGATTTATACCCAAGAATGAGAATTTTTTCGAGTTTTTCGACAACGCGGCGAATAATATCGTAAACGCGGCGAGGGTCCTGGGCGAGATGTTCGAGGAGGGCGCGCATATCGAGGAGAAGGCAAAGCTCATTAAGGACCTTGAGCACAAGGGCGACACCATAACCCACGAGACCATACAGACCCTCAATAAGACCTTTATCACCCCCATTGACAGAGAAGATATCCACGCACTTTCAACCGAGCTCGACGACGCCATGGACTTTATAGATTCGGTCGCGAGCAGATACCACCTCTACAAGATGGACTCTCCTCCGCCGGAGGTCAAGGAGCTTACCGATATAATCTTTAAGTGCGCAGAGGAAACCGTAAGGGCGCTTACTTATCTGGAGAAGTTCGATAAGACCATCCACCATATCTGTATCGAATTGAACAGCCTTGAGAACGAGGCCGACCGGGTCGTGCGCTCTGCCATCGCTAAATTGTTCGATGAGGAGAAGGACCCCATCCAGGTCATTAAATGGAAAGAGCTCTTTGAGACACTCGAAGATACTGCCGATAAGTTCGAGGATATCGCCAATACGCTCGAAGGTATTGTCGTAAAGCACGGATAGGCTTTCATATATGATCGATCCTACAATATTGATAGTCGTAACCGTTGCGGTAGCGCTCCTATTTGACTTTGCCAACGGGTGGAACGACTCGGCCAACGCGATAGCGACGGTCGTCTCGACCAAGGTGCTTAGTCCCATGACTGCGGTAATTCTCGCCGGTGTTTTGAACTTCGTCGGCGCCTTTCTCTCTACCAAGGTAGCCAAGATGATAGGCGGCGGGCTTGTCGATCCCACGATGATAAGCACGACCGTGGTGCTAGCGGCCATGCTCGGAGCGTTTACATGGACATTAGTAATGACCTTAAGGGGCATGCCGATAAGCGGATCGCACTCTTTGATCGGCGGCCTTATCGGGGCGGTAGTATTCTCAAGCGGCTTTGGTGTACTAAAGGCCGGCGGCGTTTATAAGGTATTGCTCGCGCTTCTCCTCTCCCCGATCTTCGGTCTGGCGGTGGGTTTCTTTCTAATGGTCGTCATCATGCATCTCTTTAAGAAGGTCCCTCTCGGAACGGTCAATAAGTATTTCGGAAAGCTCCAGCTCGTGAGCGTGAGCTTTATGGCGCTAAGCCACGGCACCAACGACGCCCAGAAGGTCATGGGTATAATCACGATGGCGCTCTTGAGCGGTGGGTTTATTGATACTCTCGAAGTACCCATGTGGGTTATCGTCTCTTGCGCGACCGTCATGGGTATCGGTACAGCTACAGGCGGGTGGCGGGTGATAAAGACGCTTGGCCTGCAACTCTCGAAAATCCAGCCCGTGCACGGCTTTGCCGCTGAAAGTGCTGCGACAGTAGTGCTGATGGGCGCGGCGAGCATAGGAGCGCCCGTGAGCACGACACACGTCATCACCTCGTGTATTATGGGCGTTGGCTCAACGAGGAGGCTAAGCGCCGTCAGGTGGGGCATCGGCAAGAAAATCCTCTATGCGTGGGTGCTAACTCTCCCTTCATGTGGTATAATGGCCGGAATATTTTACTGGGCGCTGAGCTTTGTTACCGGCGGATGACGCCAAGGTAAGCTTTACTTGTCTTTAGTAGTACCTGCCCGGAATATAAATCCACATGTCCATTAAACCATATGTCTATAATTCAGGTAAAAGACCTCGTAAAGAGCTATAACTCCATTCAAGCCGTTCGCGGGGTCTCCTTTGACGTCGTTGAAGGGGAGATCTTCGGCTTTCTCGGCCCGAACGGCGCGGGCAAGACCACCACGATCAATATCCTCTGCACGCTTTTATCCCCCACCTCGGGTAGCGCCTTTGTGGCGGGCTTTGACTCTATGAAGGAACCGGGCAAGGTTCGCGCGGAGATCGGGCTCGTCTTTCAGGAACTTACGCTCGATAACGAGCTTACGGCCTACGAAAATCTGAAATTCCACTGCTACATGTACAACATGGATAGAAGGCTCTCCGAGGAGCGTATTGAAGAGCTCCTCGCACTTGTGGGTCTAACAGACAGGGCCTCGGACAGGGTAAAGACATTTTCTTCGGGCATGAAGAGAAGGCTAGAGATTGTAAGGGGACTTCTCCACAGGCCCCGTGTGCTCTTTTTGGACGAGCCGACAATAGGGCTCGATCCGCAGACCAGAAATCATGTCTGGGAATTTATAAAAAAACTAAAGGAGAGCGAGGGCAATACCGTCTTCATGACCACGCACTATATGGACGAGGCCGAGGTATGCGACCGCATAGCCATAATAGACAACGGGAAGATCATCGCGCTTGAAAAGCCGGAAGAACTTAAGCGAAGCCTCAAGGGCGACACGCTCTATGTCAGCACCGAGGACGACGATAAGGCGGCGCTTGAGATAGCCGAGCGCTTCAATCTTGCCGCGAAGAAGACCGAGAAGGGGCTCTCTCTCCTGGTCGAGGGCGGCGAGAGCTTTATCCCCAAGCTATTTCGCGGGTTAGATGTCCAGATAAATTCAATTAATCTTAAGAGGCCGAGCCTCGACGATGTATTCATTAACCTCACCGGCCGTGAGATTCGCGACGTGGACGCTCCCCAGAGGCCGGGCAACAGAAGGCGCTGATGATCTCATATAAAGCGATATACGTAATAGTCTTGAGGGAGTTTAAGAGGTTCTTCCGCCAACGCGGCAGGCTCCTTGTGACTATCGCGAGGCCGCTCCTGTGGCTCTTTATTGTGGGCGCGGGCTTCGGTAGCCTCATCGACGCCGGCCAGCCCGGCAACTACCTGCGCTTTATCCTTCCCGGGATCGTTGGGATGACCATACTCTTCAGCTCAATATTCTCCACCATATCGGTTGTCTGGGACCGCGAGTTCGGTTTTCTCCGCGAGATGCTCGTGGCGCCTGTCTCGAGGGTAACCATAGTGATGGGAAAGCTCTTTGCCGGCAGCGCTCTCTCTCTTTTTCAGGGCACGATGCTTTTGATCGTCGCGCCCTTTCTCGGTATCGAGATGACGCTAGCGAAGTTTGTCTCGATGGTTTTACTTATGGGTCTCGTAAGCCTCGCTATTACCGCTTTCGGCCTTGTAATAGCCTCGTTTCTTACCTCGCTTGAGGGCTTTAACGTGATAATGAACTTTATCGTTTTGCCGATGTTCTTCTTGAGTGGCGCCCTCTACCCGATAAACACCCTGCCGGCCTTTCTGGTAAAGATCTCATATATAAATCCGCTCTGCTACGGGGTGGATAGTTTTAAGCATATACTGCTCGCCGATGGCGGAACACTTACGGCCGAGTTTCCGCTCTATGTGGATATCATCTTTGTCGCCGTCTTTGCCGTCGCTATGATTATTACGGCCTCTTTAGCCTTTAACAGGAGATAGCAGGCAAACCATGTCCGGTACACTCTACGTCGTATCAACGCCTATCGGGAATCTCGAGGATATTACGCTCCGCGCGGTACGAATACTCGGCGAGGTGGATATTATCGCCGCGGAAGATACGAGGCGTACGCGTAAGCTCCTGAACCATTTTGAGATAAAGACGCCGCTCGTTAGCTATCATGAGCATAACGAGGCAACAAAGGGGGCGGAATTGGTGAAAAGGCTCAGATCGGGCAGGGAAGTGGCCCTTGTCTCGGACGCCGGAACCCCGGCGATATCAGACCCGGGTTATGTCCTAATAAACCGAGCCATAAAAGAAGGGATCGAGGTTGTAAGCGTACCCGGCCCTTCGGCCCTTGTCTCGGCCCTTTCAATTTCCGGCTTTGATATATCGGGCTTTACCTTCCTAGGTTTCTTGCCGTCTAAGGCCGCTCAGAGGAGGCGGCTTCTCGAAGGGCTAGGGGGGCGCAAAGAGACTTTTGCGGCTTTTGAAGCCCCAAGGAGGTTAATTAGGACTCTCACTGATATATATGATATCCTTGGTAATGTTGAGGCAGTGGTTGCGCGCGAGATGACCAAGCTCCATGAAGAGGTTGTTCGCGGTAAGGTCCTGGATATTAAAGAGGCCTTTGCTGAGCGCGGGGTAAAGGGGGAGGTCGTCCTGATATTCAGGACTGAGAGGAAAGAGGCGACCCTGGATGATGCAATAGCCGGGCTCAAGGGTCATCTTGCCGATGGCCTTTCTGTTTCCGAGGCCGCAAAGCGCGCGTCAAAGGAGTTCGGGATAAAGAAGGGCACGTTATATAACGAGGCCTTGAAGCTAAAGAAAATATAGTCTTTCACAGTACCCCGGAAGGTTCGGGTTGGAGGAATAGATGAAGAAATTTATATACGGCATGATAGTCGGTTTTATCCTGGCGATCTTCTTTATCGCCTTTGGCGGCGGAAAGTATCTTGAACGCTTCGGGGTGGAGACCGAGAAGGCCGGAAAAGAGATCGTCGAATACGAAGAAGAGCTAAAGGAGAAGATAGAGCGGGCAAAGAGCAAGGTTGGCTCAAAGACCAAGGAGATCAAGGAGGGCGCGAAAGAGGGGAAGGACAGGGTGAAGAGGTATGTGGAGTAACCAGGCTAGCCTGGTTTTATACCGCGCAATGAGACGTCATTGGTTTGCAAACCCTTATGCTACACGGCATACGTTAATATGGGTATTTAGTAATTATAAAAAAAGACAAAGGCTCTTGCACATGAATCTGCGCTTTTGGGGGTGGGGCCACACAGGTGTGGTTTTATACCGCTTTGCGGAAAGACACGGCCTCTCCCCGCCGTCCGGCCACCCTGCGTATGGCCTTTTCTACTAGCTCGCGCCTATTAAAGCTGGCACGAGCTAAGCTACAGCCCCGCTATACGCCCGCCTCCCGAACGCCCCGCCCTTTTAAGCCATCTACACCCCCACACCCCGGAGTTGTTTTTAGAGACAAAGAATCACCCCGGTCTTGGTGCAGATGAATAGAGATTGACCTTGCCGTCAGTATCGCTTTTCATCTGGATCAGATAGAGCTCCTTCTTGTCAAGAAGGCTTATCCAATGAAGGTCGAGCAGGTTGAATATTTTTTCTCTCCATTCGGGTAGCTCCCCTTCGTAATCCGTGTATTCCATCTTTGAAGCAAACGGGTTTGTCGCGTGTAATATAGCGGAGCATCTGGCATATATCTCTATAAATTCTTCTTTGGTCAAATAGTCGTCGTCTCTATCTATGAAATGGACCCGGGTGCCGGGGCTCTTGGGTGGTACCAGTATGACGGGTCGGGGATAAAAATCCGGATTTATACGTTCCAGATCTTTTAAGAGAAGTTTCGCGTTCCAGTGTTTCGCGAAACCCTTATGCGCGGCAGAATAGGCCTCTTTGTTGGCGACCAGAGAGGCCATGGCGATAAGCTCAAGGACCTTCCTGAGCTGTAGGCAGACCGATTCGATCGTCGTGGGTTTATAGAGCGCGTGCCCCTCTCCGGTCGTAAAGAAATCAAATACGCTGAGGCGCACCTTGATCTCTTCCATCAGGTTCGAGTACTTTGTTATCTC
>CBDVCO010000060.1:0-11123 GCA_965372515.1 uncultured bacterium
TTTTAAACCTCAACAACGGAATCGTCGCCAATCAGAAGGCGTAGCGCCTCGTGTTTGGTGTGGCACTTCTTTACTACGGCAGATCTACCTATAAGGCTATCTTCGAGTCTGAAGACGTGGTCTATTTCCGCATTGGCCAGGATGACGCAATGTTCTATCGACGACTTGCGGATTGTGGAGCCGTCTCCTATGCTTGTATACGGGCCGATGAAACTATCCTCTATGAGCGTCTCCCTGCCTATGACTATAGGGCCTCTAATTACGCTATTTTTTATAATCGCGCCTTCATTGATCTCTACGCGCCCCGTTATCCGACTGTCATCGTCCACTTCGCCTTGGTTGTCGCTTTTTGTCCATTCGTCCAAGACGATGGTATTTGCTTCCAATAGGTCGTCTTTCTTCCCCGTGTCTAGCCACCACGTTTCGACCATGTGGCTTATTACTTTTTTGTCGGACTTAACAAGATATTGTATGGCGTCCGTGATCTCAAGCTCCCCTCTGGCCGACGGCTTGATCTCCTCGATGGCTTTGTAGATAGCCGGTGAGAAGAGATATACGCCGACAAGGGCAAGGTTGCTCTTCGGGTTCTTTGGTTTCTCTTCAAGGTTGGTTATTCTGTTTTCGCTATTTATCTCCGCAATACCGAACGAAGAGGGGTTATCCACCGGTTTTAAAAGTATTACCGCATCTGCATTTGTTTTATTGAAGGTGTCGACAAATTGTTCTATACCGCAGCCGATGAGGTTATCTCCCAGATACATGACAAAGGGATCATTACCGAGGAAATCTTTTCCTACAATAACCGTATGGGCAAGTCCTCTGGGTTCATGCTGAGGAATGTAGGTAATGGAGACGTTCCACTTTGAGCCGTCGCCGATGGTTGATTTTATCTCCTCGCCGGTCTCAGGGGAGATGATTATGCCGATTTCGGTAATGCCCGCAGTCACTATATTGTCGATCACATACGAGAGTATGGGACGGTTGGCCACCGGCACAAGCTGTTTTGCGCCCGTATGCGTTATAGGCCTTAGCCTCGTGCCTTTTCCTCCGCTCAGTACCAGAGCTTTCATCGTGTACTCCTTTTGTCGCCCGTGTTAAATTCAATTGCCGATACTATTAAACCATTACGCGCACTAGAAGTCTACAGCGTGGCGCCCTTTGTTGTCAATGGTTTTTGTTCATATCCTGATCTATTATATGTCGGTATTTAATAGTATAAATAAGAGGATAGCCGGTATCTTCATAAAGAGAGCTAAAAAGTCGCCTTTATTTGGAGCAATAGATATGTTAGTTTGTCAGCAATAAAATGCTTACTAAAGAGGGGAATTTTCATTGAAAGAGAGTGATGAGACTGATGAGAGCCAGGGCGCGTTAGAGCATCTGTACGCCGCCATACTGTCCGGCGGCATAGGGAGCCGTTTCTGGCCGCTCTCCAGGGAAACTACGCCAAAGCAGCTCCTGAAGGTGGCAGGCGACGAGAGCCTTCTCAAATCCACCATCAAGAGGCTTGATCCATTGGTGCCGCCCGAGAGGATATCCATTGTCACGAACGATGTGCAGGCCGAGTTCATAAGGCACCAGTTGGATTACGCAAAGGACGAGCCCTCCCCGGGCTACGTCGTGGAGCCTATGGGGAAAAATACCGCGCCTGCCATAGGACTTGCGGCTATAAAGCTCCTTGCCGAGGACCCGAGCGCAATTATGGCGGTACTTCCGGCCGATCACCTCATAAAGGATGGCGCCTCTTTCAGAGAGGCACTTAAGGCCGCAACTCGCGCGGCAGAGGACGGCGATCTCGTTACCTTCGGTATCACCCCGACATTCGCGGAGACAGGTTACGGATATATAAAGGGCGCTGAAGAGATACTAAAGAAGGTTGACGGCTTCGAGGTGCGAAAGGTGGATAGCTTTGTGGAGAAGCCCGACATTGAAAAGGCGACCGAATACCTTGCTCACGGCGGCTACTTCTGGAACAGCGGCATATTCGTATGGAAGGCGCAGAGGATTCTGGAAGAGATCGAGATACACCTGCCCGAGATGTACGGGGCCCTGATGGAGATCGGCGAGGGTCGTGACCTTAAAGAGGCCTATGAGAAGATAGAGGCGATCTCGATCGACCACGGCATACTCGAAAAGACGGATAGGTGTGTGGTGATCGAGGCCGGCTTTCCCTGGTCCGACATGGGTAGCTGGAGTTCGCTTTCAGATGTATTCACCTCCGATGAGGATGGAAATATCATAAAGGGGCGGGTCGTGGACATCGATAGCAAGAACTCCATAATAATGGGGTGCGAGCGGGTCGTCGCCACCATCGGCCTCGAGGATATGATCCTTATAGATACGCCGGACGCCACGATGGTCTGCCCCAAAGATAGGGCCCAGGAGGTAAGGGAGTTTGTCGGCATATTAAAGGAGAAGGGCTGGTCCGAGCATGCGTTGCACCCTACGGTGGAGAGGCCGTGGGGCTCCTATACGGTCATGGAAGAGGGGCACGGCTACAAGGTAAAGAAGATCCAGGTCAAGCCCGGCAGGCGCCTTAGCCTTCAGTCCCATAAGAAGAGGAGCGAGCACTGGGTCGTTATTGCCGGCAGGGCAAAGGTACAAAGAGGTGAAGAGGTTGTAGAGTTAGCCATAGATGAAAGCACATATATTCCTAAAGGTGTAAAGCACAGGCTGGAGAACGCGCAGGATGATCTCCTTGAGATCATAGAGATCCAGAACGGCGAGTATGTCGGTGAGGACGATATTACGCGTTATGATGACGATTTTGATAGGAGATAGACGGAGCTTAAGGGTTTAATCCCCTTTTTTCAGGCCCCGGATGGCCGGGGAAGAAAAAAAATAAATTGACAATTCCTGTTTTCTGATATATATTTAGCTATATACATACTTTGCTCAGAGCAAACCTCGGGAAACCGTGGGGCGCAGAGTCACGAGGCTAAAGTTTTTAAACCATGCCTGTCGGACCGCCAAAGAATATCTCTTTGGCGGTCTTTTTTTTGTAATAAGAGCTATTAAATTTTAATGGAGGTGGAGGTTACTATGAAGAAGGTAAAGGTATTGGATTTGGCGATGGAGCGCACCATGGCAGGCGACTTTGAAGGGGCCATGGAGATATACAAAAATGGCGATATTGTCGCTGATTTTCCCGAAGCTATCAGTTTCTACGCGCTCTCTATATCGTCCCTTTACTATAATCACAAAAAGGCGATGGCGCTATGCATCAACGCTTTAAAGCGCGACATCAAGAATCCCGTTATTTACCGTAATCTCGGTAAGATATTCCTGAAGGTCGGGGAAAAGGCCAGGGCCTATAAGGCCTTTGACAAGGGGCTTGAGTTATCCGACAACACGGACAACGAGTGCTTAATGGAGATAAAGGATATGGGCGTAAGGCGCGCTCCGGTACTCAACTTCCTCTCCAGGAATAACCCTTTAAACAGGGCGCTCGGCAAAGTCTCCTCCACTCTGCCCGGTTTCTAAGGGTCTTTAACCTGCAAGCTTTGACGCCCGGCGCCCGGTGCGCCATAAGGGGTTAGTGTCCTCTTCTCTCCTGTTTTGTTATTTGTGAATGCTTTTTTGTGAAATCCCGGCTTTTAAAAGAGTTAAAAGTTGCGGGATTTTCTTGACCCGGGCCACATAGACCGCTATAGTTTCCCTGATGGTTTAAATTTATAGAAAATCCTCTTTGAGGATGATATAATTATAAGCCGTTCGATCAATAATTGCCTTTGTAAGGCTTTGGAATTCATCCTTTTTCTTCCCTGGGTACGCAAAACCGTCCGGGCGGGGTCAGGGGCGGTTGCCTGGTTTATCAGATCGATTCTGGGAGGGGCGTGAGCCTTATAAATTTACAATCAACAATAGACAAGGCCGAGCGCCTTTATGCAAAGGGCAAATATCAGTCTGCCCTTGATTCCTATGAGCAGGTGAGGCATTTCGGCTATGAGGAGCCGAAGATATTTTTGCGCCTCGGCGATATCTCAAGAAGGATCGGCAATACAACCATCGCCATAGATAATTATAGGGATGCGGCCAAGGTATATGTACAGAAGGGTTTTATCGTTAAGGCGATAGCCGTAACCAAGGTGATCTTAAATCTCGACCCTTCAAGAGAGGATATAGAGAGTAATCTCGCCGCGCTCTATTTGAAAAAGAATAATGAGCGGGCCCAGTCCGTAGCCGAACCATCTCCCCCGTCTGAATCACCTGAATCAAACGTAGAGCAGGTACCGCCTCTATCGTCGGATCTCGAAGCTATTGAGATAATCGAGGGGGAGCCCGTATCCGAGAGTGAGGATGCCGGGCTCAAAAGGACGCCTCTATTTTCCGATCTGGACTCTGACGAGCTTACCGGAATAATCAGGAAATTGAAGGCCAGTTCCTACTCCAAGGGCGAATTTGTCTTTCGCAGAGGTGATTCCGATAACTCCATATACATTATAACCTCGGGAGAGGTAGAGATTATAAGCTTTACCAAATACAGTGAGGAGATAAAGAGCGCGCCCCTCAATGAGGGGGATTTCTTCGGTGAGCATGAGTATTTTTCCGGTACAAATCGAAACTCCGACGCCAAGGCCATTACGGATATAGAGCTTCTGGAGATCAGTAAGGATGATATGGACTCTCTTGCCGCTGAACATCCCGGTATTCATAAAGTGCTTTACGATTTCTACAAGGAACGCGTTCTCGATAAGTCGCTGGCTCTCTCAAAGCTCTTTAAGCCCCTTAGCGCCGAGGACCGCAAGGAACTACTTGAGAATGTTCAGATTGAAAGCTTTCCAAAGGGAACCGCCGTTGTAAGGGAAAATGACAAGGGCGATATTATGTACGTAATAGTCAGCGGGATCGCCGAAGTCTGGAAGAAGGGGGAGGATGGGAAGAGGAAGCCGCTTATTACGTTACAGGATAATGATTATTTCGGCGAGGCCGCGGTGGTGCTGGACCGCCCGCGCCTGTCGAACGTTACAGCTATCAGCAGTATTCTCGATTTGATATCGATAGAAGGAAGAGAGCTTGAAAAGGTTTTTTTGAAGTACCCTGAGATAAAATCGGTAATCGAGGGCGTGGCCAAAAGACATGTGGAGATGTCCGGGAATTAAACTTGCGGCTTCAAGCCAGGCGTAGATACTGTAAGTGAAAGTCTATGGTTTTTTCTGGCATGAACCGTCATGGGATGCAGGGGGTAGCATGGACTCCAATGAGTTGCAACAAGAGATAAAGAAGGCCGAGGAACTCTTTTCAAAGGGGATGTATCAGGATGCCCGCGGCATATATGAAGGGCTAAGGGAGTTCGGCGATGACGACCCCGCTATCTTCGTGCGCCTTGGCGATATCGCAATGAAGCTCAATGACGACTTTTTGGCTATGGAAAATTACAAGTTGGCCGCCGGGGCTTATTCCAAGGGCGGTTCCGCCATAAAGGCGATAGCTATTTGCAAGAAGATCTTCTCGCTACATCCTTCGCGCGCGTATCTGGGAGATAGCCTGGCGACACTCTCATCACACTTAAAGACATCCGGAGACAAAGGGGAGGTAAGCAAACCTGCCCAGACGGCAAGCGCAGAGAATGAGCCGGTAGAGCAGACGCCTGAGGCTTCGACGTCAAAGCCCCTGATCCCGTTCCCGGAGGACCAGTTTCTCGATGATCTCGCGGAGCGGCCCGGAGGTTCTCTCAATTTGAAGGGGGGGCATAGAAAGGGTGAGCTCGAAGAGTTTGACGAATTCCTTGATGACTATGTAAAGATTGTCGAGAATGTAGGGGAAGACAGCCTCTCTGTTGATAGTGCCGATGCTGAGGAGGGGGGGCTTAAGAGGACGCCTCTATTTTCGGATCTGAGCGTAGACGAGCTTATGCACGTAATAAGCAAGATGGAGATCTGTTTTGTTGATATGGGCGACTTTGTCTTCCGCAGGGGGGACGAAGGGCAGTCCATATTCGTTATAACGTCCGGGGCGGCCGAGGTTCTCAGTTATACGAAATACGGCGAAGAGGTGAAGTGCGCCACACTTACGGATGGAGATTTCTTCGGCGTGCATGAGTATTTCTCCGGTACGGAACGAAGTACGGATGTCCGCGCTGTTACAGACCTGGAGCTCTTCGAGATCAAGAGAGATGAGATGGCCTCGATCACCAAGAGACATCCCTATATGTCCAAGGTGCTCTACGACTTCTACAAGGAGCGTGTTCTGGAGAAGGCGATGGCTCTGTCGAAGGTCTTTAAGCATATGAGCATCGAGGACCGTAAAGAGTTGCTCGAGAAAGTGGCGGTTGTAAGTTACCCGCCTGGAACAGATATCGTAAAGTATAATGAGAAGGGCGATACCATGTTCCTTGTCGTGAGCGGTACGGTCGAGGTATGGAAACTAGGACCGAAGGGAGAGAAGGTCTCTCTTGCCAACCTTCAGGAGAATGATTATTTCGGGGAGGTTGCCATGATGTTCGATCACGCTCGCACGTCGAACGTTTCGGCTGTTACCACCGTCGACGCCATCGTAATAACAAGAAAGCACCTTGATGGGGTTTTCTCAAAGTATCCGGTCATAAAGAAGGTGCTGGAGGGCGCGGCCAAGAAGCACGTTAGAGATAAGGAAGCAGAGAATAAGGCAACAGAGGATAACGCGACAGAGGGCTAGTCCTCATGGAGAGCCTTTAAGAGCGGCTATCGATTCGGGGTTTATTCGAGACCTAAACCAAAGGAGAAGCAGATGACGTCGAGTTCCGACCTGTCGGCAGAAAATATGCGCCTGGGCACAGAGTTCATGGAAGCCAATAAAGCCAAAGACGGAGTATCTACTACCGCAAGCGGCCTTCAGTACGAGGTGATCAGAGCCTCGGACGGACCAAGCCCTAATGCTACTGATAATGTGGAGGTGCACTACAGCGGCACCTTTATAGACGGAGGCGAGTTCGACAGTTCGTATAAGCGCGGCACCCCGGCCAGGTTTCCTCTGGACAGGGTTATAAGCGGGTGGACCGAGGGGCTGCAGTTGATGAGTGTCGGCTCCAAGTACCGGTTCTGTATCCCCGCGGACCTGGCCTACGGCGAAAACGCCCCGCCTGCCATAGGCCCGGGTCAGACGCTGATCTTTGAAGTGGAACTCCTGGGTATTGTCAATTAAGATGGTCCCTGCTAACCGCTTCGTTAACTCCGAAAAAGCACATTCCGGGCAATTCTAAAGAGACCGGTTGGAAAATCAGATGACAAGGCCGCTTATGGCCGACAATGATTTTAGATAAGGATGTTTGTGGACACTTCCAAGGAGACGAGAGAGGGTACACATTGGAAGCGCTATGTGCTTTTTTTGGCGATAGCGTGGACGGTTATTATAGCGGCATCGCTTGTGTGGAATCTCTTCGAGATGAAGAGATGGGTGGTGGAGAGCGCGAGAAGCCAGGCCAATATGGCCTATGAAAAGAATATAGTGTATAGGCGGTGGAATACTGAGCACGGCGGTGTCTATGTCGAGGTGGCCGACGATGTCCAACCGAACCCATATCTCAAGAATTTTCCCGACCGCGATCTAAAGACCCTTTCCGGAAAGAAGTTGACCCTTATAAACCCCGCCCTTATGATGCGCGAGGTCTACGAGATGACGGAGATAGAGCATGGTTTCAGCGAACGCCTCGTGAGCCTCGATCCGTTAAACCCGGACAATATGCCGGATGAGTGGGAGGCGGAGGCTATTAGGAGCTTCGAGCGCGGCGCGCTCCAGTTAGATACCCTCGAGGAGAAGGTAGGCTTTGAGAGGATGCGCCTGATACGTCCATTGACCACAGAGAAGAGCTGCCTGGGGTGTCACGCCTCACAGGGTTATATGGAGGGCGACGTGCAGGGGGCTATCAGTATCTCGTTCCCTATGGAGCCGTTATGGAAATCGGCGCGCAGGTCAGCTTCCATGCTTGTAACGGCTCACATACTGCTCTGGCTTTTGGGCGGAGTCGGGATCATCATGGCGGCTACGCGCCTTAGGCAAAGCGAGGAGGAGGCCGCCTCGGCGCTGGCTGAAAAGGAGATGCTCTTAAGAGAGATCCACCATCGCGTCAAGAATAACCTTAATCTCATAAGCGGGCTTCTACAAATTCAGTCGCGCGCGATCGAGAAAGGGAGCACGCCGCCGGAGCATGATATGCTCGATAACTTCAGGGACCGCATAAGGAGCATGGCCGAGATACATGAGCTGCTCCATAATTCAGACGACATCTCCAGGGTCGATTTCCACGAATGCGTGGAGGTGGTCGGAAGAGACCTTATTAATACTTATGATATGTCTGAGCGCGTAAATTTCCGGATCATTGGTGATGTGGCCCTCGGTCTTGATCTGGCCACGCAATCTTCCCTTATCGTAAGCGAGCTTATAACGAATTCGCTTAAGCACGGTTTCCCTGGAGAGAGGAAGGGCAATATAGAGGTGGGGCTTTCGCAAGACAAGCTCGGCGAGGTGGAGATATATGTCGCGGACGACGGTGTGGGCATGGACAAGGATATAGACTGGAAGCACCCGGTCTCTATAGGGCTTGATCTTGTAAACGGACTTATAATTCAAATTGGCGGCACGCTCGATCTCGACAGGAGCGAAGGCACTAAATTTATAATAAAGTTCATGAAGAAATGGAGATGACCCTGCCTTTGCTGTTGTGCCTGAGCGCAAAGCGGCAAAGGTAAATAATAGGCGCGCTTTACGCCATAAATGTTTGGGAAATTAAATTTATTGATGATACAATCTTAACATAAGTTGGGCCGGCGACGACGCATGCAAGCTATCTGCCGGGAAGACGTAAATGATGGGCCGGGTTAATGTCGTATAGAAGGTTTTCAGATTGTTCCGTCTCCGAGAGATTGCTCTATAGCCTCTTTATAATGCTCCTGGGTACCGGGTATCTCTTCGCCATGACCATGCTCTATATCACCGTCTCCACCGAAGACGGTAGCCCCGGCCTTTCGATAGAGGATATCAGCATCAAATATCGCGGGGAGCGTTCCTCGACAAGGCTTGAGCAGGCGCTCGGTTCGGTTATGAGCCCCTACCGCACTGAAGAAGAGTCTAAAAAGATAGCCAAATGGATACACTCGGGCGCGGGTGAGAAGCGCTTCAACGAGGACGTCAAGCCGATACTGGACTCAAAGTGCGTTAAATGCCATAATCCGGCTACGGGCATGAATATTCCGAACCTTACGGGTTATGATAATGTGAGCAAGCTGGTTGAGATGGATACGGGAGATACCTTCGCCACGCTGGTCAGGGTCTCGCATATACATCTCTTCGGTCTCGGGCTCATATTCTATATGCTTGGAAGGATCTTTATCCTGACCGAGATGCCGGTGATGCTTAAACGTATAGTAGTGGTCACCCCGTTCGCCGCGATCGCGATCGATATAGGTTCCTGGTGGTTTACAAAATACTCGATGAATCTTTTCGCCTATATCGTTATGATAGGAGGCGTCATGATGGGCCTCTCGTTCGCCTTTCAGTCCTTTATCTCTCTCTACCAGATGTGGTTCTTCAGGCATCCTGTAAGGCAGGATTATATGGGTTCGGGGAGAGAGGGAGAGTATGATCGGCGCAAGGAAGGTTGATATTATTTCAGTGGCAATAATCCCGGGAATTTTTAAAATCAGAGTAGAAGAGGAGGTAAGGATATGAAAAGATGCGTCCTGTTTATAGCGGTATTACTATTGGTTGTGGGAACTTACGCCACGGCCGGCGCGGACGTAAAGAACGGGCAAAAGCTCTTTAAAAAGTATTGCGCGAAGTGTCACGGCGTAGACGGAAGTGTGTCCGAGTACGGCAGGTCAATGAAAGGGCGCCAGGCCCGCGACTTAAGGACCAACAGGCTCTTTATAGCGCCCAAGGAGCTTTTATCTATAATAAAGTACGGCCTCTACGGCAGGGAGATGAAGGGATGGCAGTTCGTCTTGAAGGACGATGAGATCCTTGACGTCGCGGCATTTGTACGCACGTTTGAATATAAGCCTGACGCCCAGGCGGGTAAGAAGTTCTTCGATCTTAGATGCTCTAGCTGTCACTCTGAGAAAGGGGCCGCCAAGACGCTTTTTAAGGCCCCCGATCTTGATATGTCGTCTCTTGGGCAGGTGGAGATGGGCCGCGTTATAAGGTTTGGCCGCCACGGCACAATGATGAGCCCCAAGAAGGATCTCTTCTCAAATCCCGATGTGGCGGATGTGGTCGAGTATCTGCAGGATATTAAAAAATAGTCGTTTAGATGCGAGCTGCGGGCTTAGCTTCCGGCATTATCGCCGGGGGATTGTCCGCTTCTCGCTTTAAGCGGTATTGGTATTCACGGAGGTTAGTTTGATGTTTAGAATACTTTCTCTATTTGTGATTATAACCGTCCTGATGGGAACGGTTATGACCACGAAGAGTTTGAGCGCCCAGAGCGAGAAGGGTGTTGACCCGGACCTTAAGGTTAACGGCGCTAGATTTCAGGAGTGCGTCTCAATGGCCGATGCTTTGACCGAGAAGGGGGATAAGCTCAGTGCCGAAGAGCAGTATGAGAAGGCCATTGAATATTATAATATGGCAATATCGATAAACGGCAATCACTCAAAGGCCCTCTTAAACAGGGGTATCGCTTACTATAATATGGGCCTTAATGAGGTGGCGCTGGCCGATATCAACAGGTCTATAGAAATAAAAGAGCAGGGAGAGGCGGCATTCTATTTTCAGGGGATCATCTACAGCGAGGCCGAGGAGTACGACAAGGCCGTTGAGAGTTTTGACAGGGTTATTATGTTGAACCCCAAGCATGCCCGGGCCCTCAATAACCGGGGAGTTGCTTTTGTAAAAAAGGGACTCTATGAGCGGGCGATAGACGACTTTAATGTGGCGCTTTCAAAGGACCAGGGCTTAAGTGAATCGCTAAATAACCGTGGAAACGCCTACGAGCAGATGGGCAATTACAGGAAGGCCTGCAGAGACTGGAAAAAAGCCTGCAATAAAGGGCTCTGCGATAAGCACAGGTTTATGGAGCTTATCGGGGCCTGTAATAATGGCTAAAACCCGGTCAGCCTTTTAGGCCATCGGGCAGTAGAGTACTTTCTCCAGCCATTCTTTTTATACCTCTTGTACCTGCATATTTTCTACCCTTGACCAATCGACAG
>CBDVCO010000061.1:0-11034 GCA_965372515.1 uncultured bacterium
AGCGTCGGACTACGAATCCGTAGGTCGGGGGTTCGAATCCCTCCGGGCGCGCCAATTAAATCAAGGGGTTACTAAATTCTCGTAGCCCCTTTTTCATTGCGCATCAATCGATTGTGCGCTCTTCTCTCCAGGGTCCGCAAAAAGGGGATAATGGAGCCGGAAGAACGCCATTCTTACTTGACCTTACCAAGTCCTGGAGATGATTTAACCAAAAATCAGTTAAGATAAAGATTTGGCAATAGAGCTAAACGGGGTAAAGTCAGCTGATGAATTTTTTCAAGAGAAGAGATCAGGGCTCAAATCCAGGCATTCTGCAATGGGATTGGATTCTGGTTATAGTTTTAGTGCCGCTTCTCCTTCTTTTTACCTCGCTTATCCTTAACGACACGGTCGATCCCTTTGACGAGGGGATTCATTTCCTGGTCTACTCGCTGTTCAAAACGGGCAAGATACCTTATCTTGACTTTTATCCGATCTTTCCACCCATCTGGACCTACTCCAATATTGTCATCGAGTGGATCTTCGGAGAATACCTCCTGGTGCAAAGACTCTGGTTTGTTCTCCAGGGGTGCATCGTCGTCTTCGCATGCCACGGCTTATTGAAAAGGTTCTACTCATCGCGCCTCCTGGTCCTCGGCGTGGTGGCGCTCATTGTGGCCTTCGGCCTCAACACCTACTGGCTACCGCGCTGGGGCGGGGTCCGGCTCGCCCTTTACATATGCTTCTTCTTACTCTATATGCGCCACATTGAAAAGACGGAAGAAGGCGCATCTTTAAGACTTTTTTTCCTCGGCTTTTTTGTCGGCGCTTCCAACCTCTATGCCTTTGACACCGGCATACACCTGACAGGCACAGGGGCCGGGCTGTTGATCTACTCTTTTTTCGGCTTCGGATTCGAAAAGTTACGCCCTGCCGCGCGAAGCCTCTTTATCTGCATTGGAGGGTTCTTTGTTCCACTCATCATCTGGGCGCTCTACCTGGCTCTTAACGGTGCCCTCTTTAAATACTTATACACTTACTACTACGTCTTTATAATACAGCTTGCACCGATAACCACAAAGATATTATCGAACGTGGAATTCACTGGCGGGGAAATCATGAGATTCATAATGATCTCCCTCTTGCTTCTCTTTCTTGTAGTGGGTCTTATTTACGTTGCAGGGTACCTGGGCATTATCAAGAGGGACCTTTCAAAACGCAACCGTCTTATTGTTCTCGGCATGGCCCTGAGCTTTGTCGCGAGCACTTCGGCACTACGCGTAATAGAAGGCTCCCAGTATCAGATGTTCGGCCTAATACCGATCTTGATCTGGGGCGGGCTGCTCGCGGACTTTATCGCAAAAACCCTCGCCGCGAGATCTTTACAAAAAAAATTGACCGAGGCCACTGTTCACATCCTGATCTTAATTGTGCTCGCAGGAGCTTCATACGCCATCACGACACATGACACCAAACACAAGATCATTGCTCTTCGAACGAATCTCTTAATGACCAAACTCTTCTACAATGGCACTATACACAACTACATGGATCTATCCATAATACCCAAACTCTCCTACCTGGAATACAGCAAATTTGACGAAGTAACCTCCTACATCAAAAAACATACCGGGCCTGAAGAATCCATACTTGCCTTTCCCATGTATACCGAGATAATACCCGCGCTCGCCGGACGAAAGAGCGCCACAAGCTACCCTATACCCATGCTTATAATGGGCAGCCCTAAGCTCCAAAAAGAATATATCCGCGAGATAGCCAGAGAAAGACCGAAATACGTAGTATTATATCCCAATGCGAAGTTCGGCGATATAGAACCAATCGCTCCATATTTTAGGCCCGTCTACCTCTACCTGGTAGAGAACTATTCCCCTGTTCGTGAATTTAAGCAAGGCAGACACTATCTGCTGCTCAAACTTCGGAAATGATCAGCAGCACCCTGACCTCTGCACGAACTTTAATATCCTAGCAAACGAAATATTTTCTGCTATAATGGGCTACGCTTAAATAGGTTCAATATCTATCACTTAGAGAGCTTTCTCCTGGAGTAAACCAGTGAAAGACAAAGATAAAACCAAGGCTCAACTCATAGAGGAACTAGAGACCCTCCGAAGCCGATTAAGCGGGCCTGACGGGCCGGAGATGTTGAACGTAGCAAATAGATTGGATATTACCAGTTCCCACGCCTTTTTTGAGAATATCTCAGACCTCGCATATATCTGCGACGCCTTGGGGAATGTCATATACCTTAACCATGCCTTTGAAAAGATGACCGGCCACAAGCCTGAAGAATTTATCGGAAAACCGTTTGCGCCCCTATTTGAAAATGAAGATCTTGAAAAGGTGAAAGACGCTTATCAAAGGACCCTCAACGGTGAAAGCCCTCGCGTTGAAGTCCGTTTCAAAGATACCGGTATTCTCTGCGCTTACAGCAATATCCCGTACAAAGACAAGGACGGGAAGATCATCGGTATCCTCGGCACGGCGAGGGACGTAACGATTGAAAAGAAAAAGACAGAGTTAGCCTTAAACGATGCCAAAGAGACCTACGCGAGCATGTTCCTCAATTCACAGGTGGGCATGTCGAGGACCCGCCTCTCGGACGGCAAGTTCCTCGAGATCAACGATCGCCTCGTAGAGATGTTCGGCTACGATAATAGAGAGGACTTCGTAAAAAACTATAGCGCAATCAAGTGCTACGCCATTCCGGGAGAGCGCGAAAGGGCTCTGGGCATTATAAAAGAGTTCGGGGAAATAAAAAACTTTGAAACACTAGCGAAAAGAAAGGACGGCTCCACCTTCTGGATACAGTATTCCGGACGCGTAGATAAAGACGGAGGATATCTCGACGCCGTCTCTATTGACATCAATGAGCGTAAAGAGACCGAGGACGCGCTTAGAAAGAACGAGGGACTCCTCCAGAGTATACTCGACAACACCACAGCGGTCATATACGTCAAGGACCTTAATGGCAAATACCTCCACATCAACAGCATGCACAAAAAACTCTTTCTAAAGGACAAGAAAGATATTATCGGTAATGATGACTACCACATATTTCCAAAAGATATAGCCGATGCCTTCCGCGCTAATGACGAAAGGGTCTTTAAAGCAAACGCGCCGGTTGAGTTCGAAGAGGTCGCGCCGCATGATGACGGACCGCACACTTATATATCGATCAAATTCCCGATAAACGACGACGATGGCAGTCCCTACGCTGTCTGCGGCATCTCCACCGACATAACCGAGAGAAAGAGGACATCCGAGAGGATAGAGGCCTTGAACCGGTGTTTTCTCGACTTTGGGACCGACCCCACAGAAAATATCATGCGCCTTACCAGACTTCTTGGGACCCTCATGCAAGGCACATGCGCGCTATACAACCGCATTGATGATGGGCTCCTCTGTTCAATAGGGCAATGGCAGGCGCCGGCAGGCTATAACCCGGTTGACAAGCCAAACGGACATATATGCTACGACTTAATAATGAGCAATAGCGACGACATATTTTATGTGCCCAATCTTTCTAAGTCCCTCTACGCAAAGACCGACAAAAATGTTATCAACTATAATCTACAGACCTATCTCGGAAAAGCGGTTACCTGCAACGGCGTCCATGTAGGCTCGCTCTGCGTGGTATTTCAGGATGATTTTGTTCCAACCGAAGACGACAGGAGATGTCTGGAGATCATCGCCGTTGCTGTCGGGATCGAAGAGGAACGCAAACAGGCCGGAGAGGATCTATCAAGTTCGCGCGAGAAACTACGCCACCTCTCACTTCACCTGCAGACCATGCAGGAGCAGGAGAGGGCTCGTATAGCGAGGGATATCCACGACGACCTCGGTCAAATACTTACCGCCCTGGATTTTGATATTGCGTATATGACCAAGAAACTCCTCCCAAACCAGAAAGAGCTCATCGAAAAAACCAAGAAGATGTCGGAATTAATAAAGGTCTCGACCGGGACGGTACAGAGGATAGCCTCGGAACTGAGGCCCGCCCTCTTGGACGACCTCGGACTTATGGCGGCCATGGAATGGCAGGCCGATGAGTACCACGCGCATACCGGGATAGATTGCGAGGTTATATTCGATTCCTCCATAGAGATCAAGGATAAGAATCTCTCCACAGCGCTCTTCCGCGCCTTTCAGGAGGCGCTTACGAACACCGCCCGCCACGCGAACGCGACAAGCGTCTCGGCCAGGGTTCAAAGGGAAAATGGGTTCCTTATCCTTCAAGTCTCTGACAACGGTAAGGGAATCAGCGAGAAGGATATCTCCGACAGGGGGTCTTTCGGACTCTCGGCAATGAGAGAGCGCTTTTATCCCTTTGGGGGAGATGTCAGGATCGAGGGCAAAAAGGACAAAGGGACAACGATCTATGTATCCCTTCCTTTTGGAGGCGCCCAATGATCAAGGTGCTCATAGCCGACGACCATCCCATTGTGCTGGAGGGGCTGAAGCTGATACTCTCTGAGTGCGACGACATTGTGGTCGAGGATGTGGCGACTACCGGTCACGAGGTGCTTGAAAAGGTCTCGAAGAACGGTTTTCATGTGGTCATACTTGACATCTCCATGCCGGGCAGGGACGGAGTGGATACATTAAAACAGTTGAAAAAGGATAAGCCCGCCCTTGCCGTACTGATACTCAGCACCTATCCAGAGGAGCAGTACGGGCTACGCGTGCTTAAGGCCGGCGCTTCGGGCTATCTATCAAAGCACAGCGCGCCGGATAAACTTATAGAGGCCGTCAGAAAAGTGGCTGGTGGCGGAAAGTATGTAAGCCCCGCCCTGGCCGAAAGGCTGGCCGTCGCCATGGAGGCAGACATAAAAGGCCCTCCTCACGAAAGTCTCTCAGACCGCGAATACCAGGTGCTCTGCCTGATCGCCTCAGGCAAGACCGCAAAAACAATCGCTGATGAATTGTCGCTCAGCGTAAAGACGATCAGCACCTTTCGCTCGCGCATACTAAAGAAGATGAATATGAAAAACAACGCCGAGATTACTCACTATGCCATTAAAAGGGGCCTGCTCGAATAATCTGCTTTATCTAACCACGTGAAATAATTAATAAAACACCTCTAAACCAATAAAACGGCTACCCGAAAAAACCGACCGCTTGTAGGACAAATACTGACAAAAGAATAGTTGGTCGGCCTACAGATTTGTTTTACCAAAATCCGCTATAATACCTATGCATGTCACGATGCGTTAATGTAGGATAAACAGGTTAACTTGGCCCTAAGCTCTATAGCATCCTACTACTAACGAACTATTTTTAATTTCCGAGTGCCGCTCAGCGCAGAGTTGTACAATACTCTTGGATAGCCTCAGACTATTTAGAAATTAAAGCTGTAATCATCATTGATGAGTACGGGGAAGAGAGTATGAACATAACTTATGTAAAGGTCTTGCCTGTTGAGGGTGACGAAAAGCTTAAGGCTTTTGTGACCATTAAAATAGACAATTGCCTGGTTATTAAGGACATCAAGGTCATAAAAGGAACGGAGAATTATTTTATCGCCATGCCCGCAAAGCAGACAAAGGACGGACAGTACAGGGATATCGTCCATCCGCTTAATAAAGAGACAAGGGATAGCCTCGAGAGCATGGTCCTGGAAGAATACAACCGGGTCACTCAAAGCCCGCTACAGACCAATGAGAGGATAAACGAGGCCTCTTAGGCTAACGAGTGACACACGCTACGTACCAGCGCATCTTTTCTGCAGATGCCGATTGGCGTTATAACACATGGTGGCCCCATGCCAGATACCTACAATTATAGAAAAGACCACTCGGAGATCGTCAGGTTAATCGAAGAGATCTCCCCGCTTCTTGATTTCAATATGGTCTCGGATGACTCCGATACGATATACGCCTTGTTCACAAAACTCTCCGACAAACTCTTTCCACACCTGACAAGCGAATCCAGGCACCTGTACCCCTTCCTCTACATACATCAGGATAGCGAGGTGCGTCTTCCCGCAATAAGGTTCTATTACAAGCATAAGGAGATCATGAAAGACCTTGAGGAGTACCAGTTAAAATGGCCGGACTCTTCCTCTATTCAGAAAAGGCCCTTCGAGTTTATCAAGGATTGCCATTGTTTTTTAGACACGATTCGCCAGAGAATTGAAAAGGAAAATACCGTGCTCTTCCCTTTAATCGAAAAAAATGCTTCCGCATGACTATGAAGAACCGCCAGGCCGGTCCTGCGCCAACCTCAACGCTCTCTCTTACTGTCCAAACTGTTGACAAGGAGGTGCTCTTCCCTGTTGGAACTGAATTTTCACAAGATTCACTTAACACCCTTATCTCGTCAAATAACAACAACGAATATCCATGCACTAGCCTGATGGAGTTCGATACTATCAAGGAGGATCTTCTAAGCTTTCTTAGCGTCCCACCCTACCAGAGTATCTTCTCTATAAATAAAGTAATCGATGATATCCTGGAAGAGATGGCCTCGGTCAACCTTCCGGCTCCCATACTTAAGAGCTTTAACTACTTTAAAGAGCACGACAACTACTCTTACCGCCACTTTCTGGTAGTATTCGCCCTATCCACGCTCCTGGCCAGGAATCTCATTGGCAACCGCAACGATAGGATGGATCTGGCGGGGACCGGCCCTATCCACGATATCGGAAAGATCTGTATCCCGCCCGATATCCTACTCAAGACCACCCCATTGTCCAGGAAAGAAAGAACTATCATGAACGATCATACAACCGCGGGATATATACTCCTTGGTTACTACTTCGGGGACGCGCAAACGCTTGCCTGCAGTGTCGCCAGAGACCATCATGAAAGAATGGACGGCTCAGGCTATCCCAGTGGCATCCGGCTCAACGATGTTATGATAGAGGTCGTCGTTGTCTGCGACATATATGACGCCCTGATTTCACAGAGGCCCTATCGCCAGGTCTCCTATGACAACCGCTCGGCCCTGGAGCTGATCTCCAACCTTGCAGAACAGGGCACATTAAGCATGAATGTGGTCAAGGCCCTGATTTCCCAAAATCGCGAAGCGAAACCCTACTACACAGAGGTCACTCTTCCAAAGATAAAGCGCGGCGTTGAACCGCCGGGCAATCTATACGGCGTTATTATTGAAGATGATTGAGCTATAAACTCACCTGTATTAACAAGGGGTTAACCGGAAACGGTTGACCCCTTCCTCTTTGAGTAGTATATTCTCTGGTATCCCAAACCCAATAACAATTAGCGGTTTTATCCCCTGGTTTGAAAAACCCCGGAGGTCATCATGAAGCATGCGGCTTTAGCTCTCTCTTTTTTACTGGCGTTCTTTGTTTTCGGTTTAAGCACTGCTCAAGCAGGCTCCCGGCACGCTAAATCGATCACCACAGAACTGGTGGACTACGCTTCGCCCGACGGAGTGGTATTAAAGGGCTACCTCGCCTATGATCCGGCTATAGAGGACAAGAGGCCGGGGGTGCTGGTCGTACACGAATGGTGGGGGCATAACGATTACGCCAGAAGAAGGGCGCGCCTTTTGGCGAGAATGGGTTATACGGCCCTCGCAGTGGATATGTACGGCGACGGCAAGGAAGCGCTTCATCCCGATGATGCTGGCAAGTTCGCGGGCGAGATAGCCAAGAACCAGGAACTCGGCAGGGCGCGTTTCCTCTCGGCCATGGAACTCTTAAAAAATCACGATACGGTCGACCCCTCACGTATAGCCGCCATCGGCTACTGTTTCGGCGGCTCCATAGTGCTCAGCATGGCGCGCTCAGGATTTGACCTTAAAGGTGTTGCGAGCTTCCACGGAGGACTCTCCGGATCAAAGAGCGATAAACCGGGCAAGATCAAAGCCAAAGTCTTCGTCGCCCACGGCGCTCTCGACGCCATGGAGCCGCCCGAGCATGTAGAACGCTTCAAGGCGGAGATGGAAGCCGAAGGCGCGGATATGAAATTTATAACATACGGGGGCGCGCTACATAGCTTTACAAACCCTGCTGCCGACGATTACGCGGAAAAGTTCAACCTTCCGCTCGGCTATAACAAAGAGGCCGACAAGAGTTCCTGGCAAGAGCTTCAAAATTTCTTAAGCTCTATCTTTGGGGAGTAAGCAATGACGAAATACAGAGAAGACCTGCCGCAGTTAAAGGAGATCTGCAAGGCCTGCATCTCCTGAGCGTCTATGCTTCACTCCCCCCCAAACCCGGACATTAAAACTAAACCATGATGGCTAAAAAGAAGATAAAGAGATGCGAATGGGTCGGCGATGAACCGCTCTACATCGCGTACCACGACAAAGAGTGGGGCGTGCCGGTCTTTGACGACCGATTGCTCTTCGAGTTCCTCATACTAGAAGGGGCCCAGGCGGGCCTTAGTTGGCTGACGGTATTAAAGAAGCGCGAGAACTACAGGAAGGCCTATAAAAATTTCGACGCGAAGAAGGTAGCCCGGTTCTCTGAAGCCAGTATTGAAAAACTTCTACAGGACCCCGGCATTATACGTAACCGCCTTAAGGTCCGCGCCTCGGTTAAAAACGCTTCTGCCTTTATAGAAATTCAAAAAGAGTTCGGTTCTTTTGCAAAATACAGCTGGGACTATGTAGGGGGCAAGCCGATAATAAACAGGTTTAAAAAAATCTCGGAGCTTCCCGCTTTGACGCCCGAGAGCGAAGCCATAAGCAAGGACCTCAAGAAGCGGGGGTTCACCTTTGTCGGGCCAACGATTATCTACGCCCACATGCAGGCGGTGGGCATGGTAAACGACCATACAATGGATTGTTTCAGATACAAAGAGGTCGCGCTTAAGGGCTAGTCGGGACCGTCTCCTGCTACTCTTCCTTCTTCTTCTCAATCGGTGTAAAGGGCTTTCTCCCGGCCCTTGACGCGCGCCTTTTGACAAGGGCCTTGACGAGCGCCCTCCTCTCATCCAGGGTAAAGTTACTGGCCATCTCCTTGACCGCCAGAGTATAGTGTTCCCTTAGTTTTGCGCGAACGCGCTCAAGCTCGTCGAGCTTCTTCTGATAATCTTCGGCATTAAATTCCGCGGCGTTCAACTCTTCGACGATACCCCTTCTGACGCTCCTTAGTTCAGCAATCCTCGCGCGGTCCTCGGCGCTCGGCGAGGTTAAAAGTCTATTGGCTATCTCCCTCTTTGTAGGCGGGAGCCTCTTGACGATCAGCCCCACCTCCTCGGTTGGAGGGCGATGCATGAACTTGCCCACTATAAATCCGATGAGGAAGATATTTAGGACCACGGAACATATTACAAATATTTCTATCTTCTTATTCAAAGATATCACCTTCCATAAAGAGCGAGCTAAAGGTCTCCTCAAGCATCATTTCATCGTCAAGGACCAACTGGTCAAACGGCTCAGGGCCCTGCGGCGCCATATAGCCCGCCATAAAACCGATTACGAGCGTCAGGGCCAGCGCTATGGCCGCCCTCGGAGTGAAAAACTCGGCAACCAGCCAGCTTAAAAGCCCCTTAACGGGGTCGGCTTTCGTCCCTTTAAAAGCGCTCTCCCCGGCATTTGCGATAATCCTCTGCGCGAGATAGTCGCCCGGCTCTTCAAAAGAACGTTCGCTGAGCAGGGCCTCGAACTCACCCTCCTCCTCTATCAAAGCGTTTAGCTCATCCGTCTCATCGCCACCGGCCTTGAGGAGCCCTCTCGCCTCATTACCTGCCACAATCGGCCAGAGGCTTAAGTCCGCCCCGTAGAGCATAAGCGCCTCTTTAAATTCTTTCTTATCCATCCGCCTTTTCCTTTTGTGTATGAAACGCCACCCGCTCCTTTAGTGAAGTCTTGGCCCTTATGATCAGCGACTGGAGCGCCTTTAAGTTAAGCCCCATAATATCCGCGGCCTCCTGGTTGGTGAGCCCCTCGTAGAAACAGAGGTTTAGCGCCATGCGCTGGTTCTGGGGCAAATCCAGCATCAAAGCGTCGACCAAACGCCTTTGCTCTCTTCTATAGGCCGCGTCGTCCGCAGAACCCTCGTTTGCGGGGGCCAAATCAATATCTTCAATAAGGACCGGCCTTTTCTTCCTGTTGCGGTCTATGCACATGTTGGCGACGACCCTGTAGAACCATGTGCTAAAAAGAGCGCCCTTTGCCTTGTCCCAGGCCTCGGGCCTCTGCCAGAGTTTTAAAAAGGCCTCCTGGACAATCTCCTCGGCCTCAGTCTTATTAAAGAGCGTTCTATAGGCCAGCCCGTAATAGCGTGCCGTGTGTCTCTTAACAAGCATGGAGAACGCGGCGTGGTCACGCTCTATTACCCTCGAAAGCAATTCTTCGTCTGTTATTAACTTCTCCGGCCCGGCAAAAATAATAGACCCCCGATCTCGCTATACTGTAAGCGCCGGGGCTAGTCTATCTTTTAATCTTTATCGATCCTTGCGGCCCATGGCTCTTTTATGAGTTTTTGAGAAAGCGATAAACTCATCAAGCGACACCCTGTTGTCAGCACTGGTATCCATGGTATTGAACCGCCTTTTTCTGGTATCGTCAAACTCTTTTTTAGTTATTTTGCCGTCCTTGTCCCTGTCGGCCTCTTTAAAGTGCTCTTTCCCACGCTCCTTAAGTCGTGCCTTTAAGCCCTCTTTAAAGAAGTGCTTGGTTCCCTCCATGGCCTGAGAGTACCCTTTCCTCTTGCCCCTGAACTCCCTGTGGCGAGAAGCAAGGCCGCGGTTAAGCGAGCTTGCCTCCTTTAGCGTAATGTGCCCGTTGTTGTCCGCGTCCATCGCCAGAAAGCGTATGGAGCCTAACGCCACATCCTCATTTTCGCTTATAACGCCGTCACCATTAATATCGAGATGGCTAAATAACCTATACGAACGTGGGATCGTGTTGTTGGCCCCGGAAAGTGATGGCATTAAAAGACAAAAGAGCAGAACGAGAGCAAATACCGGAACTGATCTTTTCATAAGTTACCTCCCCCATTGACTAAGAATGAATAAGAACAATTATTGAATTATTGTTGGATATCTATATAGATAATACGGATGAGGCGGGGGAAGTCTTCGTTCTCTTATGAATTTTTCGGATCAGGGGGGAGGAGGG
>CBDVCO010000062.1:0-10995 GCA_965372515.1 uncultured bacterium
ATGAGGCTGATAGAAAGCAGTCTGATTACAAGGTCAGGAAGGACGATCTTGACACTATACGCGTTGATACCAACCGGCTCGATAGCGTTATGAATATGGTAGGGGAGTTAGTGCTCGGCAGAAACAGGCTCGCTCGTCTTTCAACGCGCCTTGAAGAGCGCTACACAGAGGACGAGATCGTCGCCGACCTCCTCCAGAATTCGACGCATCTTAATTCTATTACCACCGATCTGCAGCTTGCCGTTATGCAGACGAGGATGCAGGCGATAGTGAAGGTCTTCGGCAGGTTTCCGAGAATGGTCAGGGACCTGGCAAGGGATATGAACAAGGACGTCAACCTTGTCCTTGTCGGCCAGGAGACCGAACTCGACAAGACCGTTATAGAAGAGATAGGCGACCCGCTTGTACACCTTGTCAGGAATTCCGTAGATCACGGTATCGAGCTGCCCGAAGAGAGGACAGCGGCAGGTAAGCCGCGCACCGGTACGCTTACGCTTAGCGCCTATCATAAAGGCAATAATATCTTTGTCACAATAGAGGACGACGGCAGGGGCATTGATGTTGAGGCCGTTAAGAAGAAGGCCATAGATAAGGGCATTATCGGCACCGATGAGGCCGAGCGGATGAGCAAGCAGGAGCTATTGAACCTAATATTTCTTCCCGGTTTTTCGACCGCCAGGAAGGTTACCGACACCTCCGGGCGCGGGGTGGGCATGGATGTGGTCAAGACCAACATTACAAAATTAAACGGCAGTATTGATATTGAGTCCACACCGGGCGAAGGGAGTAAGGTGATCCTGAGACTGCCCCTGACTCTCGCTATTATTCAGGCCCTGATGTGCGGTATCGGCGACGAGGAGTACGCGCTCCCGCTCTCTTCCATCATCGAGATCCTCCATGTGGGGGATAGCGAGATCAACTCTGTTGAGGGTAAAGAGACCCTCTACTTCAGGGATAAGGTATATCCGCTCATAAGGCTTTCAAAGATGGTCGATTCTGAAATAAATAATGAGGAGCAGTACGCAGTACTGATGGCCCACAGTGATAAGGTCTTCGGCCTCATGGTTGAAAAGCTCATTGGGCAGGAAG
The DNA here is from genome assembly GCA_965372515.1 of uncultured bacterium. Taxonomy (GTDB): domain Bacteria; phylum Desulfobacterota; class GWC2-55-46; order GWC2-55-46; family JAJCZF01; genus CBDVCO01. The sequence continues at coordinate 1,090 of CBDVCO010000062.1, forward strand.
AGGTCGTTATCAAGAGCATGGGCGGCTATCTTGCAAATACAAAGGGTGTTTCAGGTGCGACCATAACCGGCGACGGCAGGGTCGTACTGATAATAGATATTATGGGTCTCTATACGAGCCTCTAGGAAGTAGAATCATTTCATGGCGGAAAAACCACCTATTCGGGTGCTGATCGTTGACGATTCCTCGTTTATGCGTAATGCCATAAGGCGTATGATCGAGGATGATCCCGGTATAAGCGTTATTGACGTGGCGCGCGACGGACGTGAAGCAGTAGAGAAAGTAATAAAGCTTAAGCCTGACGTGATAACCCTCGACGTGGAGATGCCTGTAATGGACGGGCTTACCGCGTTAAAGCAGATAATGGAGACGTGCCCGACACCCGTCCTCATGGTAAGCTCCATTACCGAAGAGGGTGCCCAGACTACCTTCGACGCCCTGGATATAGGGGCCGTGGATTTTATACCGAAACACCTTGATAACCTCTCTTTCAATATCTTTAAGATCAAAGAGGGGGTTGTTGGTAAGATAAAGGCCGCCGCAAGGGTGCGCGTAAGGAAGAGGCGTCCTGCTGGAGAGCCGATAGTGCTTGATGATAAGCGTATCGGCGATCTTTCAACAGATAAGTTCCGCTCCCAGGGTATCGCGTTAGTCGCCATAGGGGCCTCTACCGGCGGGCCCAGGGCCGTTCAAGATGTGATAACTGTCTTGCCCGAGGGTCTGCCGGTCGCTTTTCTGGTAGTTCAACATATGCCCGATCTTTTTACAGCCCCCTATGCCAAGAGGCTCAATCAGCTCTCCCACCTTGATATCAAGGAGGCGAGTAGCGGGGAAAAGGTTCAAAACGGCCAGGTGCTTATCGCGCCCGGGGGGAAGCAGACAAGGCTCGTCAAAGATGGCCCGCTCAATGTGAGGGTAAGCATAGAGAAATCTCCAGAAGAAATCCTTTATAAGCCAAGCGTGGATGTCTCGCTCACCAGTGTAGCCGAGTGTTATCCGAGCCGGGCGCTTGGCGTGATACTTACCGGAATGGGCTCGGACGGCGCTAAAGGGATCAGGGCTATAAAGCAGAGCGGCGGCAAGGTGCTGGTTCAAAGCGAGGATACATGTATTGTCTACGGCATGCCAAAGGCTATTGTAGATGAACATCTTGAGGATAAGGTAGTCCCTATAGAAAGTATGGCAGGTGAAATTATTAATATGATCTGATATGGATATCCTTACTATAATAGGCCTTATATTAGCCGCCGCGGTAATCGTCGCCGGCCTGGTTTTCGAAGGCGGAGATATCTCAATCATACTCCAGCCAACCGCCGCTCTCATAGTATTCGGCGGAACACTTGGCGCGCTCTTCGTCCACTACTCCATTCGTACGCTCATAGACTCCATTGTGCTGGGCCTTAGAACCTTTCTCATAAATAAGCACGACCTTTCTGACATTATCCCCGAGATCACGAACTTCGCCCGTAAAGCGCAGAGGGAGGGCATCCTTGCCCTTGAGAAGAAGATCAAGGATATAGAGGATCCGTTCTTCAGGAAAGGTATCCACCTCGTTGTCGCCGGCACGGGCTTTAACGAGCTAAAGGATATTCTCGCTATTGAGATCGCTCTTAATGAGGAGCGCAGGATGAGCGCGGCAAAGGTATTCGAGTCGGCTGGCAGATACGCCCATTTCATAGGGATACTTGGCGCGGTCTTTGGCCTGATCCATGTCATGGATAACCTCGCAGACCCCGCCATCTTTGCTGATGGAGTAGCCATGGCCGTTGTAGCTATTATATACGGTTTTGCCAGCGCGAACCTTATACTTCTTCCCATAGCGGGAAAGATAAAGCTTCGGACCAGAGAGAATACCATACAAAAGGAGATGATACTCGAGGGGCTTGTAGCCATGCTCTCTGGCGAGAGTCCTCGTCTTATAGAGGACAGGCTCGATGGTTTTGTCTCCCGTAGCCAGTGGAAAGAGAAGGAGAGGGGCTTATATGCCTCGAAAAAATAAGGCAAGCCCACGATATCCACGAGAGATGCTTCGTTTCTTACCCCGCTCTACAACCAATACTCACTTTCAGAAATAATTCTAAATTCACCTCTATCCAATTCAGAGTGCGCTGTCCTGAATATTGCGCATGAATTCACCTATTTGACCCTTTGTATATCATATGCTATAAAATATGAGCTAAGATGAAAAAAAAGTGTTGACAAACGTCAAAAACAGTACTATATTTGTATCTGAGTATAGCAGTCGCTATACAAATCCAACAGATCTAGAAAAGGGGTATAACCGAAATCGTGGTTATGAATGAGGGGAAATTTTTTTTGGAAAGGATTACGGAGTTTAGGAGTACTATTGTCCTGAATTCTTTTTTCCTATTCAATGAACTTTGCAAATTTCTCTCTCTTCCTTTTAACCACTTTAAAGGTAGGCGGTTCAGGCTAAAGGATATGACCATGACGATGAAGACATCTTCATATACCTTTGTTGATTTTAATTGACCTCTAAGGAGGCAGGCGGCTCAAAAGAAAGGATAGGACCATGGCGCTGTTAAAGAATGTAAGCATCAAAAACTCGTTGACTGTTGTAGTCGGGACACTGGTAGTGATCCTGGTTCTGCTCTCAGCCAATAGTGTTAGAAACTCTTCAAGCGATAAGAGCGAGGCAAAGCGTATTGCGCTGGCAAACGAGATGACCGATAACGTACTTCTCGCGGCCGGACAGGAGGCGATAGAGAGGGGGCTCACTTCGGCTGGCCTATCGTCTACCAAAGCGGCCGCCCCGGGTTTTCTCTCCAAGATCTCAAACGTCAGGAGCAAGGGGGACGGCGGTTATAAGAGGGCAATTGTGCAGGCTGAGGAGCTTGTGGAGATGGACCCGACGAACAGGGTCTTTGCCGACGCTGTCAGCGAATACAAGCAGGCCTATTCAAATGTAGTTTCGGCGAGGAGCAGGGTTGACGCAAACCTTTCGAGGATCCAGAAGGACTACAAGGCTGCTCAGGCGATACCCGTCTTTACGAAGCTTATCGTGGTGGGCGCCGATATGAGGCTCGACGCCATAAGCTCTCCGGCAAGGAATTCAACATTCCAGGAGCCGCTCAGGATGAACGCGGAACTAAAGCAAGCCGTCTGGCTCGCGAGCGAATACTCGGGCAGGGAGCGCGCAGTGCTCGGCGGTTTTATAGCTGGACAGAATCCGATCTCTCCCGAAGGCATGGAGAAGCTCAGGAGCTACAGGGCCATAGTAGAGCTCAGCATAGACAGGTTAAATACCTTAAAGCATGACACCACCACGGACAGGCGCATCACAGAGGCCGTCAACAAGATGGGCGACAACTTCATGGGCCGTTACGAGCAGGTTCGCCAGAGCGTATACGCCCAGGCCGATACCGGTCTGTACCCGCTCTCAGGACCGGAGTGGATCGCGAACGCCACAGAGGGGATAAACTCGATCCTCGCCGTGAGCGACGCGGTCAGCCTTGTGGTTCAGGACAAGACCGACGAGGCAGTTAGCGCGGCCAGCTTCCAGATGACTTCGTCTATCGTCATCCTGATAGTGGCCGTAGTACTAGCCATAGTCGCTTTCTTCGTCATCAAGTTCAAGATCAGCGCTCCCATGAGCCACTTGAACGCGATGATGGGTACGATAGAGGAGACCGGCGACCTTACCAGGAAGATAGATATAGATTCGCGAGACGAGTCGGGTAAGATGGCCGATAGCTTCAATAAGATGATCCATAAGTTCCACGACATCACACGGAACATCCAGAGCACGGCCGACCATCTTGCCTCAAGCTCAGAGGAGCTCAGCGCGTCGGCTACCCAGATAGCCAGGGGTACCGAAGAGCAGGACGGCAGGGCCTCTCATGTGGCCACCGCCTCTCAGGAGATGAGCGCTACGGTTATCGAGGTTGCCAAGAACGCTTCAGGGGCGGCCGAGGCGGCCCAGTTGGCCAACGAGGCCGCGGTAAAGGGCGGCGAAGTAGTCAAGAAGACCATAGAATCGATGAACGGTATAGCCGTAACGGCCAAGGAATCAAGCGAGGTCATAAGCTCGCTCGGAGGCCGTTCTCAGGAGATCGGTAAGATCATCAAAGTGATCGACGAGATTGCCGACCAGACCAATCTGCTTGCCCTTAACGCGGCCATCGAGGCGGCCAGGGCCGGCGAGCAGGGCAGAGGTTTCGCCGTTGTCGCCGACGAGGTAAGAAAGCTCGCCGAGCGCACCGGTAAGGCAACCAAAGAGATCGGTGATATGATAGGGGCCATACAGGGCGAGACCGAGAAGGCCATCGTCACCATGGACAAAGAGGTCAAGGTCGTCGAAGAGGGCGTCGCGCTCGCCGAAGAGGCGGGTAATTCTCTCTCCGAGATATCCAAGCAGGTTGAGGATGTTACGGCGGTAATTCAGCAGATAGCGACAGCCAGTGAAGAGCAAAGCACGGCGGCCGACCAGATAAGCGGCGATATAGAGAGCGTTGCCTCTATTACAAAGGAGACCGCAACAGCATCTCAACAGATAGTCGCGGCGAGCCAGGAGATGGCGCAGTTGGCCTCGAACCTGCAGACCGTAGTCAGTATGTTCAAGATCTCCCAGGATGCGGCCCCGGTACGATCGATCATCGATACCACGGCCGCAGGTCGTGGCGGCGGCGCCCAGCCCATTAAGCTCGCCGCAGCGGCCAATGCCAAGAGCCCGGTGGTCTCGAACGAATAGAAGGACGTAGAGCCTGCTAGAATTGGCTTGCTTATAAAGGCATGGGAATGATATTATGTTGAATAATCTTGTAGTGATTTTTTTGCTCTGATTTGATCTATCTGCTTGACAACCGTGCCGTATATATGGAGGCTTGAGATGAGCGATGCGATTGAAACACAGAAGGACGACGATCTTCAGATAGTCACCTTCAGGGTAGGTGAGGAGGAATTTTCCGTCTCGATACTGAAGGTTCAGGAGATCATCAGGATGAGCGAGATAACCAAGGTCCCGAGGAGCCCTGATTTCGTCGAGGGTGTCATTAACCTCAGGGGTAAGGTCATCCCTGTCATAGACCTGAGGAAGCGTTTCGGGCTTCCGACGGCCGAGAGAACCAGCGACACGAGGACCATAGTCGTCGATTGCGAAGGCAAGGTGGTGGGCTTGATAGTCGACTCTGTAACAGAGGTATTAAGGCTTTCCCAGAGCACCGTAGAGCCGCCGCCCGATATAGTAGGCGGTGTCGATTCAGAGTACATTTCAGGCGTTGGCAAGCTCGAGGACAGGCTGGTGATACTCCTTGATATAGACAAGGTGCTCAGTGTCGGCGAAAAGGACTTGCTTGGTGAAATGAACCTGGAACAAGCCAGCGCAGGTTAAGCGAAGAGCCGTTCTTGTAGCCTTAAAAAGTCTTTTAGCCGCGCCGTCCTTTTTGGACGGCGCAGCTAAGAAGTTTAATAGGGTAGCCGGGTAGCACTAGGCTGGACATTTTTTATGTAGATCTTTAGCCCCGGCCCTGCCTCTCTTGTATAGATTTTAACTCTTCAGGCAAAAACTCATACCAAAGAGAGAGCAATCGAGAGCAACGCTCTGTTCAATTGGCCGTCCAGGTCAACAATATTGTCAATATGACCTCGACAGAGGACCAGGAAAATGACTATTTCATCCAAAAATAGGATTGAGGGTATTTTACGGCTTTTTGCCGGCAATATCGTATCCAAAAAGGTTGCCTCCCACAAGGATACCTCTGCCGGGAGAGAGCCTTTTGAGGGCCCCGCCGTCATCTCTGAAGAGGGCAGAATGAGGATGAGGGATAGATTTCAAAGTGATATTATTAATTATTTGAGAACCAAGTACTAAAATACTATAATAGAGTCTCTATTATTGACGATTATATCAATGTGCGGCATTCTCCAGAAGAGCTTGAAAAACCCTAAAAAGGCTTTTCCCCCAGTGAGTGATGATGACCTCAAATGGCTCTATCATAGTTGTTGATGACAATGAAAGCATAAGAGACCTCCTAAAGAACCTTCTCCTCGCCGAAGGCTATAGCGTTATCACCGCAGATAACGGCGCCACCGCCCTTGAAAAAATAAAGCAGATCAACTTCGACCTCGTTATATCTGATATCATGATGCCGGTCCTTAGCGGGCTCGACCTGTTAACAGAGGTCCGTAAGATGGATGCCGATCTGCCGGTTATTATGATTACCGGTTTCCCTACCATCGATACTGCGGTGAAGGTCATCAAGGAGGGGGCCAGTGATTTTATTACAAAACCGTTTAATCTCGACCACGCGAAGCTGGTGGTGAAGAGGGCCGTTGAGAACGGAAGGCTTAAGAAACAGAATCAGGCGTTAAGCGATAAGATGGAGGAGGTAGATAAGATCAAGACGATAAGCCATGACCTTCAGGAGAAGGTTAGCGAGCTTTCGGCCCTCTATACCATAAGCGATGTCCTGCACCATGTATTCTCCACCTCAGAGGTCTTTGTCAAGGCAATAGATCTGGCTCTCTCCATTACCGAGGCCAACAGGGCAGCCATATGGGTCCTCGATATTGATACCGATGAATTGGTGTTGCAGTCCGCCAGGGGATTTGATGCTGAGGCCGGTGAGCGCGTGCCGCTCTCTTCAGCCGGCCTTCTGACCAGGCCGTTTAAGGAGCAGGCTTCGGCACTTTCCGGCAATTACACCGAGTGTCTATGTTCATCAAAAAAAAGCATTGAGAAGCACCCGTTCCTCGCAGTGCCCGTCATGATAGGCGCGGAGAGCTTCGCGGCCCTACAGGTCTGCGACAAGGTCGGCGCCATGGATTTTTCGCCCAGAGACCTCTCTATAATCACTGATCTCGCCAAGAAGATATCGCTCAGGCTTGAAAATCTCGCTCTCTATGAAAATCTCTCTGAGAATATCTTTAAGTCGATAACCAGCCTGGTCACCGCAATAGATGCGCGCGACAACTATACGATGAACCATTGTAAGCGCGTTACCAACTATGCCGTTGAATTCGCAAGGGGCATTAACCTCTCTGATGAAATACTCGATGCCTTCAGGTTCGCAGGGCCCATCCACGATGTCGGCAAGATCGGCGTCAGGGACGGGATTCTTCTGAAACCCGACAAGCTCGATAATGAAGAGTTCGCCATCATGCGCTCCCATGCAAAGATCGGCGACGAGATAGTGTGCCATTTGAATTTCGGTGAAAATGAGCGCGCGGTTGTCAGGAACCACCATGAAAAATTTGACGGAAATGGCTACCCTGACGGGCTTAAACATGATAGGATTCCGCTTGTGGCCAGAATATTCGCTATTGTCGATACATTTGACGCCATGACGACCAACAGGCCTTACAGGAAAGCGCGTACTCGCCAGGACGCATTCGAAGAGCTTGCGGTCTGTAGCGGCGTACAGTTCGACGGTGAACTTGTAAAAGACTTTTTAAGACTCGACCTCTTTAAAGACATTGGTGTACCCAATTCATAGGGGGGCTATGGATAGAGAAATGACCGAGGAAGATTATAAAGAGCTCAGGGAAGACTTTCGCATGTACGTCAATGTGCCTTTTTCTTTCCATATCCTCGATAAAGGAAATGTTGGTGAGAGATCTAACGGTATTGATAAATGCCTGAGCGCGATAGAAGCCGATGTGGAGGGGGGCGCCCTTTTGGCCGAGGCTTTAGGTATGCTCAATAAGAAAATCAATACCATTATGGAGAGACTAGAAAGTTCCGGAACCAACATTTTAATTCCCGATAACAGGGATATCAGTCTGAGTGTCGGAGGAGTAGGCTTTAGAAACGATCAAGCGCTTCAGCCCGGCCAGACCCTTCGCCTCGTCCTCGCCCTGCCTTCCATGTCGGATACCCTTATAACCACGTTTGGCTCGGTAATAAGGAGCGAAGCGAAGAGTGACGAGGCAGGTGCTTGGTTTGAGGTCGCGGTTAAGTTTCATCAGATCGACGATAATGAGAGGCAGGGTATTACCAGATTTCTCTTCAATGCCCAGAGGCGCTCAGGCCACTAGCACTCTTTACAGGTAGTAGCCTTTAATCGCCCCGGCATTGGGCGACTTTTCTTTTTGGGCGTTATTGATTTTAATTTTTCAGGAGGCCCGTCCATGGTTCTAAGCAAGGGGAAGCCACTGAGCTTTAGAGAGAGCGTCGACCGCATGGTCGATAAGGCTATCAAGGTAAGCGAGCTTGACCCGGGTCTGGCCGATCAGATCAAGGGTTGTAACGCGGTCCTCGAGGTGCGTTTTCCGGTAATTCTCAAGGGAAAGGTCGAGGTATTTACCGGTTGGAGAGCGACTCATAGCACCCACCGCCTGCCGGCCAAGGGCGGCATTCGCTATGCCCTAAGCGTCACGCTCGACGAGGTGGAGGCCCTGGCAGCCCTCATGACCTATAAATGCGCCATAGTGGACGTGCCTTTCGGCGGGTCCAAGGGGGGCATATATATCGATCCGCTCAAATATGACCGCGATGACATGGAGTTGATTACGCGCCGCTATGCAAGGGAATTAGCGACCAGGGGGTTTTTAAGCCCCGCGACCAACGTTCCGGCCCCGGACATGGGCACCGGACAAAGAGAGATGGCGTGGATACTCGATAGCTACAAGCATCTTTTTCCGGAGGATATAAACTATACCGCATCTGTTACAGGTAAGCCCGTTAATCTTGGCGGAGTGAGAGGAAGGCTTGAGGCCACGGGCAGGGGGGTTCAATTCGTCCTAAGAGAGTTTTTCCGCCATCCTGAGGATGTCAAAGAGACCGGCATGGACGGGGGCCTTGAAGGTAAGGAAGTGATAATCCAGGGGCTTGGAAATGTCGGTTATCACGCGGGCAAGTTCTTAAGTGAAGAGGACGGTGTCAAGGTCACCGCCATAATTGAGCGTGACGGGGCCATTATCAACAACGACGGCCTTAATGTCGAGGATGTACGTAATCATATGATAGCGCATCACGGGGTAAAGGGTTTTCATGGAGCGGCCTATGTAGAAGAGGGGGCAGGCGTACTGGAAAAGCCCTGCGATATCCTCATTCCGGCCGCGCTTGAAGGGACTATTCACCAGGACAACGCGGCGAATATCCAGTGTAAGCTCATTGTAGAAGCCGCAAACGGCCCCGTAACCTATGAGGCCGATACGATACTGACCAATAACGGGATGACCATACTCCCGGACGCCTTTGTGAACGCCGGCGGCGTTGTGGTCTCGTACTTTGAATGGGTAAGAAACCTTAGCCATATGCGTTTCGGCCGCATGGAGCGCCGCCTCGATGAGGTGCGGGGTCAGCATATCGTAAGGGCGCTTGAAGAGGCTACGGAAAAAAAGATGCCCGACTGGGTGCTTAAAGAACTGGCCCACGGCTCCGATGAACTGGACCTCGTGCGCTCAGGGCTGGATGATACGATGCGTCTCGCCTATCAGGAGATCCGCGAGGTCAAGGCAAATAATAATAATGTAACAAGCTATAGAACCGCCGCCTATGTCATAGCGATCGAGAAGATCAGGCGCGCGTATAGCGACCTGGGTATATATTGAGCCTCCGGCGTTTTCTTTCAAATAGCCTCTTTTTCCCAAGGGATCCCCATATTGACAATTCCGGATAAAGATGTAAATATAAAAGGCTATGAGGCGCGCCCGATAGAGATTATAATTGGGCTCGCCTTAACTGAAAATGCCCCCGTAGCTCAGCAGGATAGAGCATCGGATTCCTAATCCGTGTGCCAGAGGTTCGAGTCCTCTCGGGGGCGCCAAATAATTCAAGGGGTTACGGGTTTGGGCCTGTAGCCCTTTTTCTGCGACAGACACTTTCTCCCGACAAGGTTAAAGGGGAGGGGGTACAGGAGCCTCTTAGTCCCGCAACCAAGGGTTCTTGCCCCCAAGGTGACACCTCAGAGCCTTGATAGACAAGTGGTGACTCCTTCCTGTACT
>CBDVCO010000063.1:0-10921 GCA_965372515.1 uncultured bacterium
GGTCTCGATAAGGCGCCGTTAACAAAAGAGGACGGTCTCGACGAGACGCCGTTAACCAAAGAGGAGCTACTTCCCACAGTCCCCGAGGAAGAGCTTGTGGAGTTGGACAACGGCCTGTTGGTAAAGCTTGATAATATAGATGGAAGAGATAGGATACCCGCTTCAAAGGATCTGGTATCTGCCGAGGAGATCTTGAGGGCGGATGAGGCCCTGGATGAATTACCCGACTATATCCGTGTTGAGCAGGTAAATATAAAAGAGGGGTGGCTCTAGCCCTACCCCTTCCCTCCCCTTACCTTTTTTTCAACTTGCCTATATTTTTCTAGAATTGAACAGAGACGGTCTTTGATACGCCCGGTTCTTCCATGGTGATGCCGTAGAGTGTGTCGGCCACCTCCATGGTCCTCTTGTTGTGCGTTATAAGCACGAACTGGCTCTTCTCGCTCATCTCATGGACGAAATTGTTGAACCTTTCAATATTGGCGTCGTCGAGTGGGGCGTCGACCTCGTCGAGGAGGCAGAAGGGGGTGGGTTTTATAAGGAAGATGGCGAAGATCAGGGCCGTGGCGGTGAGCGCCTTTTCGCCGCCGGAAAGCAGCATTATGTTTTGAAGTTTTTTGCCCGGAGGCTGGGCTACGATCTCTACGCCCGTTTCCAGAATATTATCCGGGTCAGAGAGCTTTAGCTCCGCCTTTCCGCCGTTAAAGAATTTTGGGAAGGTTTCCTGGAATTTTTGGTCTATCTCGTTGAACGCTTTCTTAAACCGTTCCTTTGTCGTTTTGTTTATCTTTGCGATAGCCTTTAAGAGGCTCTCGACCGAGCTAGTGAGATCGTCCCTCTGTTCGCAGAGGAAAGAGTACCTCTCTTCGAGTTCAGTAAATTCATCGAGGGCCGAGAGGCTTACTTCTCCGAGCGAACCGATCTTTGCCTTTAGCTCTTCTGCCCTCTCTTCGATCTCGGACCTATCCATATTTTCGAATTCTTCAAAGGTGCTTTCATATTTCTCTATGGAGATGCCGTATTTTTCAATTATTTTCTCGTCCAGGTTCTCCAGGGCGAGTTCCAGTTCTTTTAATTCTACGCTTGCCCGGCCCTTTGATCCCTGCACCTCGGAGAGTTTTGATCTTTCTTTGCGAAGTTCTCTCTCAAGACCGTCTATTTTTTCAGTCATGGAACCGATGACCTCGCGTCCGCGTACTTCGAGTCCCTTTATGGAATCTTTCCTCTCCAGGAGTTCCTCGAGTATTATCTTCAGCTCTTCCACCCGCTCGTGCGCCATTGTTTTTTCAGCGCGTCCTCCCTCGATCTCACGCTCTTTCCCGTCAACCCTGTCCTCGTTTTCAAGCAGTGTTCTTTCTTTTTCTTCCAAAAGGTTTTTGAGCGATTCATCTTTTTCTTGTAAGGAGGCCCTCTCTACCCTCATATCCATAATAAGGTCGGCCATTGTTTCCTTATGCTCCGACAAAGAGGCGGTCTCTTTCTTGAGCGTTCTTACCTTTTCCTCTTTGTCATTGAGTTCTGTTTCGAGCGTTTCTTTCTCTCCGTTAAACTCCCTGTTCTTTTCCGCCAGCCCTTCTATCTTATCGCGGGCCTCTTTAATGAGAGTGGAAAGCTCACCTTCTTTTTCTTTGAGCCTTGCGGCCTCTTCCTCACAAATCTTAAGTTCACTTGAGAGGTTTACCGTTCCCAGGTCCTTTTCATGGAGTCTCTTTTGAGATTCTTCCAGTTCGTTTTTGGCATTAGCAATTTTTTCATTATTTTTTTCTATTGAGCCTTGCGTAGAGGAGATAAGTTTTTCAAGGACCTCGACCCTCTCTTTGAAGTCAGAGATGCGCCTTCTCTTTTGGAGTATTCCGCCGTCCTGGATCGAAGTATCGTTTAGGTATCCTCCGGTTATAGAGCCCTCTTTTCCGATCATCTCGCCGTTTGGGGTGACGAAGATTTTTTCCGACCCGTTCATATCCCATATTTCTCTGGCGCTCTTAAGATCCGGCGCTATGACGGCGTCGGCGAGCAGGTAGTCTATGATGTGGGCGTAGCCCTCTTTTACCGTTACCTTGTCCCTTAGTCTCTCGAGATCTCCAACAGGCCCTGAAAGCAATTCTTCTCCCTGGGCGCCTTTTTTGGAAAGGCGGGAATTTTTTGCCGGCAGGAAACTACCCCGGCCGTGTGTGCTCTCTTTGAGGTAGTCGATGGCCTTTAATCCCGCATCGGGGTCCTCGACTACGACGCAGTTAAGCTTCTCCCCCAGTACCGCCTCTACGGCCCTTTCAAAACCCGGCTGCGGCTCTATAAGGTCGGCGACAAGTCCGTGTATGCCGCTTCGCTCACCGGAGTCTCCCGCCTCGACTATCTCTTTAACGCCCCGGTCAAGCCCTTCCATATTGGCTTCCATCTCTTCCAGGGTATGGAGCTTAGAACTCTTTAAGGCCCATTCTTCCTTAAGCTCCTTTAACTCAATCTCAAAGCGCGCATTTTCGTCTTCCAACCGCCCCAGCAGTTCTTCGGCGGTTTTTATATCGGTCTGGAGACCTATCTTCTTCTTTTCACTCTCCCTGATCGATTCCCTTATCTCTTCAAGCGGCGCCTCTTTCCCGCTCAACTCGCGTAGAATATTCTCTTTTGAGAGCAGAAGAGAGCCCTCCTGCTCTTTAAGAACTTCCTCGTCCCTTGCGCATGTAAGTATGGAATGTTTGATCTCGGTGAGCTTTGTCGAAAGCGTTATTGTCGAATCTTCTTCTTCACTTAGAAGCTCCGTCTTGTAGCGCATCTCGCGTGTGAGGCCATCGAGCTCTTCTTCTTTATCCGTGAGCCTGGCGTCAAGCCCCGTGAGGGCGCCCAGGATCTTTTCCTGTTCAAGCAGGAGTGATTTGCTCTCTTCGGAGAGGGTGGCGAGTTTTGTCTTTAGCTCACTTATCTCAAAGGTGAGCCTCTCTTCGTTCCTTTGGATCTCTTCGGTGCGCACGGTCAGCAGTTCGCTGTCACGTTCTCTGGCGATGATCTGGCTTTCTATCTCCTCGGATTTATCACGGACCTCGCTGTACTCGTCCTCTTTTTTCAGATGTTCCACGCGTTGAGTTTCGATGCTCGACTCTAAAGAGTCTATATTTGAATTCGTCTTTAGTTCGTCGTCGCTAAGTATAGATATATTTTTTTCGGCCTGGCTCTTGCTCTCGCTCATCTCCGTGTTTTCAGCATTGGCGAGGAAGAGGTCGAAGTCCTTGAGTTCATCTTTGAATTTTTTGTATCTCTCGGCCTTTTTTGCCTGGCGGTTTAAGCTGTTCAGCTGTCTTTTGACCTCGCTTATGATGTCGGTTACCCTTGTAAGATTCAGCTTTGTTGAATCAAGGCGCCGCATGGAGGCGTCTTTTTTCTGTTTATACTTATTGATCCCGGCGGCCTCTTCGATCAGCACCCTGCGCTCTACTGCCTTGGCGTTTATGAGCCAGCCGATCTGACCCTGTTCAATAATAGAGTAGGCGTTTGCCCCAAGCCCCGTGTCGGTAAAAAATTCGACGATATCTTTCAAACGGCACGGGACCTTGTTTATGGAGTACTCGCTATCGCCCGAGCGGTAAAGGCGCCTTTGGACCTCGATCTCCGAGTAGTCGGCATATCTGGCCGGAGCCTGGCCACCCTCGTTGCTGAGCGTAAGGGTAACTTCGGCCATTCCGAGAGATTTTCTCGATGCACTTCCGTTGAATATGAGGTCTTCCATGAGCTTTCCCCTCAGATGCCGGGCATTGTGTTCGCCAAGGACCCAGCGAATGGCATCGACTACATTGCTCTTGCCGCACCCGTTGGGGCCGACTATCGCGCTCGTGCCGGGAGGGAAGATGAACTCCACCTTGTCCACAAAGGACTTGAAGCCGTGTATGTTGATCTTTTTTATTCTCATAAGTATAGAACCCTCATATTAGAGATTTAGCTTCCAGAGTGTCAATATTAGCAAAAATTAGCAGAGTTTCAAGCCTTTGTAAAGTAAAAAATATTACAAATAATACTACAGAAGGTACTTAGTATGGTTATTATGCACTATATATTGAGTGGGGTGGTTTTTTTGTTGATCCTGTTAAGGCCCTTTTGGCATAAACGGGCGAGCGAGCGGTAATTACCGGGAGGCCTCTTTCCCTCTCAACAGCCGATTTATAATTAGTTATTTACAATAAGGCACGACAAATGATAATTTATAAGGATTAAATTTTGGATATTCTTTTTAGACGGGAATAATAGCAATAATGAAGAGAGACATAAGTATTTCGGCATTCTTTCCATGCTACAATGACGGTGGCACCATAGCCAGCATGGTCCTTGAGACCATGATAGTCCTCGATGATATCGTCGATGATTACGAGGTTATAGTCATCGACGACGGATCAAAAGACTTTAGCCACGATATATTAAAGAAGCTTGCCGCCGACTATCAAAGGGTAAGGGTGGTCTTCCATGAAAAGAACCGTGGTTACGGCGGCGCTTTAAGGAGCGGTTTTGACGCCGCGACGAAGGACTTCATCTTCTATACCGACGGGGATGCCCAGTACGATGTCCGCGAACTTAGAAAGCTCATCGAGGCGCTCGGCGAGAGTGATAGCGTGGATGTGGCCCAGGGGTTTAAATTGAAGAGGAATGACCCCTGGTACAGGCTCCTTATTGGCAAGGCATATCAAAACACCATGAAGGTCATGTTCGGCCTGAAGATTACCGACGTGGACTGCGACTTTAGGCTTATAAGAAGAAAGATATTCGATACGGTGAAGCTTGAAAAGACCAGCGGGGTGATATGCCTTGAGATGGTAAAGAAGATCCAGGACGCGGGCTTTACATTCGCCGAGGTCCCGGTAAACCACTTCTTTAGATCTTACGGAACCTCGCAGTTCTTTAATTTCTCAAGGGTTTTTAAGGTGGGGCTCGACGTGCTTGAGCTCTGGTGGCAGTTGGTCGTAAGGCCAAAGTTTGGGCGCCGGGAGGGATAGGGCTGGTTTGGCAAAAGGGGATATGAAGGGCTTTAGCGAAGCTCAATATAGAGATAAGAGGGTGCTTATTACCGGCGGGCTTGGTTTTATAGGCTCTAACCTCGCACACCGTCTGGTCGAAAGTAAAGCTCGTATTACGCTTGTAGATTCACTCATACCACAATACGGAGGCAATCTTTACAATATAAAGGGCATTGAGGATAAGGTGGTCTTGAATGTCGCCGATGTGCGCGACCATAACGCCATAGAGTATCTGGTCCAGGACAAGGACTATATCTTCAACCTCGCGGGGCAGGTAAGCCACAGCGACTCAATGACAGACCCCATGACCGATCTTGATATAAACTGTAAGAGCCAGCTCTCCATACTCGAGGCGTGCAGGCACAAAAACCCCGCGGTCAGGATAGTATTTGCCGGCACGAGGCAGCAGTACGGTAAGCCGGAGTACCTTCCCGTAGACGAATCGCATCCCCAGCGGCCCGTCGATGTTAACGGAATAAACAAGGTGGGCGGCGAAAGCTATCACCTTCTATATAACCATGTCTACGGCATAAAGACGGTCTCACTCAGGCTGACCAATACTTACGGGCCGAGGCAGTTGATGAAGCATAGCCGCCAAGGTTTTGTTTACTGGTTTATAAGGCAGGCCATAGAGGGTAAAGAGCTCCAGATATTCGGAGATGGCAAGCAACTAAGAGACTTTACCTATGTTGACGACGCGGTGGACGCGCTCCTGCTGGCCGGTGGTTCGGATGAGGCCTACGGAAGGGTCTTTAACCTCGGCGGGGAGCGCCCGTATTCACTTCTGGAATTTACCGAGACGCTACTTAAAATATGCAATGAGGCGAGCTACAAGGTCGTCCCTTTTCCCGCGGATAAGAAACTAATTGATATCGGCGATTTTTACGCCGACTATACGCTTATAAAGGAAACGCTCGGGTGGAGCCCCTCTGTTGAGCTTGCAGAAGGTCTCCAGAGGACAGTGGACTATTACAGGGAAAACCTCCCGCATTATCTGTAAATGACCGGCTCAAGACGATTATGATCCCATTCTTCGATCTAAAATCTCAGTACAGATCAATAGCCACAGAGCTAAAGAGCCAGATAGAGGCCACGCTTGAGAGCGGCTGGTTCGTGCTCGGCGAGAGGCTTAAGGGTTTTGAAGAGGAGTTCGCCGCGTATATCAATGCCCGCTACGCTGTTGGGGTGGGTTCGGGTACCGATGCCCTGACGCTGGCGCTAAGGGCGGCGGGGGTTAAAACAGGCGACGAGGTCATTACCGTTCCCAATACCGCCATCCCCACGGTGAGCGCTATAAGGGACGCGAATGCCGTTCCCCTCTTTGTCGATATCGACCCGGAGACATTCACCATGGACCCGGCCCTTCTGGAGGAGTTACTGAAAAAGAGGGCAAAAGAGGGCGGCAGTGTTAAGGCGATCGTCCCGGTGCACCTATACGGACAAGCCGCTCACATGGACCCGATCATGGATCTGGCTAAAGAGCACGGCGCGCTGGTCATTGAGGACGCGTGCCAGGCCCATGGGGCCGAGTATAAAGGAAGAAAGGCCGGGAGTATAGGTTTTGGCGGGGTCTTTAGCTTCTATCCCTCCAAGAATCTAGGCGCTTACGGCGACGGCGGCATGGTGGTGACGGACGACGAAGAGCTCTTTGAAAAACTAAAACTGCTTAGGAACTACGGCCAGTCCGACCGTTACCATTCGGTCATAGAGGGCGTAAACAGCAGGCTCGACGAACTGCAGGCCGCAGTGCTTAGCGTAAAGCTTGTTCATCTTAATGAATGGACCGAGAGAAGAAGAGAGCTTGCCGCTTTATATGATAAGCTCCTTGACCAGGAAAAAGTTCAAATACCAAAAGAGGCGGACTATTCCCGTGGCGTATACCATCTGTATGTAATAAGCCATCCCAGGAGAGACGCCCTTCAAAAATTCCTATCTGAAAAAGGGGTCTCCACGTTGATACACTATCCCATCCCCATACATCTTCAAGAGGCTTACTTACGGCTGGGTTACGGTCCCGGTGCCTTTCCGATAGCTGAAAAAGCCGCCGGGGAGATTTTATCGCTCCCAATCTATCCGGAGCTTACTGAGGCACAGGTCGAAGAGGTGGCCGGCCTCGTTAACGCTTTTGACGGATAGTACGCTTTCTTCTACAAACCCATCGACAGGCAGGTAAAGAGCATTGGAAGAGCAAGAATATCATAGTATATTTCGCTACGAGGAGAACCACTGGTGGTATGTGGGGCTTCGAGAACTTGTGCACTCTAGCCTTGCACGTTTTCTTGGCCCCCGGGGAGCTGGTACGGGTAGTGGTAGCGTAGGGGTGCTCGATGCCGGATGCGGCGCCGGCATGCAACTAAAAGAGCTGGTTGAAATATACGGTTCAGGGGCCGTTGGGCTCGACCTCTCGCCAATCTCTCTATCCATGTGTAGAGAGCGCTCCACACCAGCTTATCCTATTGAAAAACTAGTAAACTCTTCTGTATCAGAGCTCCCTTTTAAGGACAAAAGTTTTAACGCCGTCGTTTCGCTAGACGTACTCTATCATAAGGGAATCTCAGACGATGTGGCCGCCTTGAAAGAGGTGGAGCGTATACTAAAGGACGAGGGAATTCTCATCATAAACCTCCCGGCATATGAGTTCTTAAGCGGGCCTCACGACGAAGCCGTGCATACCAGGGAGCGCTATACAAAGGAGAAGCTCGATACGCGGCTTAAGGCGGCGGGGCTAAAGATAGAGAGGATTACCTATAGGAATACCTTTCTCTTCCCAGTAGTTGTCATGGTAAGAACACTTCAAAAGCTAACTCAGGCCAAGTCCAGCGCAGGCACTGGCGCAAGTGATCTTAAGATGCCCTTTTTTTTGATAAACGCGCTACTTAAGATGGCGCTCCATATGGAAAATATCTGCCTGAAGGCCATAGACCTCCCTTTTGGTTCATCGCTCTTTTGTGTGGCCAGAAAGAGCAACAGGCACGGGCGGAGAGAGTTTTAGTACACCCTTTTGGTGAAACCGTATAAATTTAGCTGAATAATCGACAATAAAATTGACTTGTCTTTCCTCTTTATGTTATATAAATTCGGATTATGTAGAGTCCGGGCCAGGGAGAGATGAGGCGTTAAGGGCTTAAAAGTATGGGTAATGAGAAAGGGCGCCTTAAGCGGCATACCTCGATCGCGTCAATAGGGATCACCCTTGTAGCGGCGACCTTTATCGGTTTAGGCATTGGGCTCTATCTCGACAAGCTCTTTTCCACAAGCCCCTGGCTGATGCTTATATTTCTATTACTTGGCATAGCCGCGGGCTTTAAGAACATGTTTGCGCAGGCTAAGAAGTTCGGTCTCTTGGACGACGACTATAAGGACAATAACGGGAATGGAAAATAATTCGGTTGGCCGTATAGCTGTAAAAGCCTTAAGAAACAGCCTGATTGCCGGTTTTATCGGCCTTGTTATCTGCTCGTTCTTTGATTTTGCTTTTGCGCTCGGCTTCATAGCCGGTTTCTTTATAGGTATAGCGAATCTCTTTATGCTATACAGATCGGTACTAAAGTGCGTTCTTCTTAGCCCGGATCAGGCCAAGCGCCAGATGCTTATTTCCTATCCGGTCAGGTTTATAACGACCATGCTCTTTATGGGCTATATGGTCTGGAGCGCCGCCATGAGCCCTTTAACGCTCCTTGCCGGTTTTATAGTGACCCTGATGAGCATGGTAATAACGGTTATCTACATGTCATATAAAGATGTAGACCCGATCAGTCTGCCTTTGAGGGATATATAATATGCACGGCATAATGCTTCCAACATTCGGTCTCGAGTGGCATACGGCCCTGATGATATATATTATCGTCGCTATGGCTGTCTTCCTCTTTATCATGAGCAAGAGGCTGAAGATAGTCCCGGGTAAGCTTCAGTCTATACTCGAGCTTGTGGTGGAGATGTATGTAGGGCTTGCAGAGGAGGCCATGGGCCACAACGGCAAGAAATATCTCTCAATCGGGCTCTCTCTGGGTGTTTTTATCTTTATCGCCAACGCGCTTAGTATGATCCCCGGCCTTCTTGCTCCGACAGAGAATATCAACACGGCCGCCGGGCTTGCCATTACGGTCTTCGTCTTTACGCATATCATCGGGATAAAGGTGCATGGGATCAAGTATATAAAGCATTTCACCGGCCCGGTATGGTGGCTTGTGCCCATTATGCTGCCTCTTGAGATAATCGGCCACTTTGCGCGCCCCATGTCATTGACGCTTCGTCTCTTCGGCAACATGATGGGGCACGAGCAGATCGTCGGCGTGCTTCTGGTCCTTATGCCGCTCGCTTATCCGATGCTCGCCTTTTCTACGGTGCTCGGCATAGTTGTGATCTGCGTACAATCGTTTATATTCTCTTTGCTTGCCATGATGTATATAGGGGGGGCTCTTGAGGAGGCCCATTAAGGATAGATAAGTCTTGCATACGGGGCGTTAATGTATTACGCTCCTTTGGAACCATGCTTTTTTATTTGAAAATTAAACAGGGGACAGCCCGTAATATTAGAGGCGTTTCCAGAAAAAGGAGGAGGTAAGAGTTAATGAAAAGGTTGCTAAGTGTAATATTTGCTCTTGTGGTAATGCTGGCTGCGGTTTCACCCGCGCTCGCAGCAGAGGCCGCTGGTGGCGGCGGCGGTGGTGGGGTTTCGAGTCTGGCATTACCGTTTCTCTTTATAGCGGCGGGTTTTGGAATGGCGATAGGGGCGCTTGGTCCCGGTCTTGGTCAGGGTAGAGCCGTAAGTGCCGCAGTTGAGGCCATGGCCAGAAACCCTGCGGTTTCGGGTAAGATACTAACAGCCATGCTCATCGGGCTTGCTATGATCGAGGCGCTCGCGATTTACGCCCTGGTCGTCGCGCTGGTCCTGATGTTCGTCTTCGGGACTAAGCTTATATAACTTTTTAGATTATCTGGAAAGATCGTACTTATCCGGGGGTGGAACCACTGTTCCACCCCCGGCTTTTGTCTGCCTCTCTTTTTAGTAAACCTATTGATTTTCCTTGACAAAATACCATTATTTTGTTATACTGTTTGTTTGTTATAGTGTAAAATGGTATTTTCAATAGGAAAGTATTGATCTTTTTTGGAAGGGGTTTTTCATGGGACTGCCGGTTTTATCAGATTCGCTTGACTCTTATCTCGTTGAGGTGAGCAGATTCCCTTTGCTCACGAGAGATGAAGAGCGCGAGCTTTCTATCCACTATCTTGAGACCAAAGATGTGGCGACCGCGCAGAGGCTCGTGACCTCCCATCTGAGGTTTGTCGTAAAGACCGCGCTTGAATATAGAAATTATGGCATCGCCTTAAAGGACCTTATCCAGGAAGGCAACCTGGGGCTAATGAACGCCGTAAAAAAATTCAACCCGCACAAGGGCTACCGTTTGATCACCTACGCGGTATGGTGGATAAGGAGCTTTATCCAGGAATATATCTTAAAGACAAAGGGCATTGTCAAGCGAAGTAGCAAGGCGCTCAAGAAAAAACTCTTCTATAAGACGGCCCTTCCCGCTGAAACTGACAGCCAGGCGGCTAAGGACGCGGCCAAGGACGCAACCGGTGCCGCCGCCGACATTCTTACAACCAACGACCTCTCTCTGGACGCGCCCATAAGCGAGGGCGAGGATCTGACCCATCTCGATATGATGATCGACCCTACCAAGGATCAGGCTAGCTTTATCGCCGATATGCAGGAGAGAGAGATCAACAAGGAAAAGGTAAGCACAGCGCTAGCGCTTTTAAGCGACAAGGAACGCTTTATCGTGGTCAATAGACAGATGAGTGATGAGAGCTTGAGCCTCCAAAATATCGGCGACCGCTTCGGCATATCCAGAGAAAGGGTAAGACAAATTGAGAAGGCCGCGATGGCCAAGCTCAAGAAAAGCCTCACGAGAGAACTCCCG
>CBDVCO010000064.1:0-10913 GCA_965372515.1 uncultured bacterium
TTTATTATGATGTCTAAAACTGGCTCAAAGAGAGAGGGACGGCTCTACTACGACAAGGGCCTCGCCCAACGGCCCTTCCGGATGCAGACCGGCTTTTCGCCTAAAGGCGACCAGCCGGCGGCCATAGAGAGGCTCTTAAAGGGCCTCAGGGCAGGAGAGCGCGACCAGGTACTCCTTGGCGTGACAGGCTCGGGTAAGACATTTACCATCGCAAACGTCATAGAGGAGATAGGGCGGCCAACGCTCGTGATGGCCCCCAACAAAACGCTCGCCGCCCAGCTCTTCGCCGAGATGAGAGAGCTATTTCCCGAGAACTCGGTCGAGTACTTTGTCTCCTACTACGACTACTACCAGCCCGAGGCATATATCCCGACCTCGGATACCTATATCGAGAAAGACGCCTCGATAAACGACGAGATCGACAAGCTCCGCCACTCGGCGACCCACGCTCTCTTAACAAGGCGCGACGTCATCATAGTCGCTTCGGTCTCATGCATATACGGTATCGGCTCGCCCGAGGACTACGGCTCTTTGCAGGTATATCTGGAAAAGGAGATGGAGATAGAACGCGACTCTCTGCTGGCGCGCCTCGTGGCCATGCAGTACAAGCGAAACGACCACGATTTTCACAGGGGCACCTTCCGGGTGCGCGGCGACGTGGTGGAGATATTTCCCGTATACGAGGCCGAGCGCGCGCTTCGAGTAGAGTTCTTCGGCGACACCATAGAACGAATCTCTGAGATAGACCCGCTCCGCGGGACTACCCTCAGGGGACTTGAGAAGGCCCTCATCCATCCGGCGAGCCACTTCGTCACCACAAAGGATAAGCTCACTCTGGCGATCGGGCGCATACGCGACGAACTTAGAGAGCAACTTACGGAGCTCAAGAGAGAGAATAAGCTCGTTGAGGCACAACGCCTTGAACAGAGGACGCTCTTTGACCTGGAGATCCTCGAAGAGATGGGCTACTGCCCGGGCATAGAGAACTACTCAAGACACATTACCGGCAGGCAACCCGGCGAGTCCCCCTTTACCCTTATAGACTATTTTCCCGACGACTACCTGCTGGTGATCGACGAGAGCCACATAACCGTCCCGCAGATAGGGGGCATGTACCACGGCGACCGCTCGCGCAAAGAGACCCTCATAGGCTACGGCTTCCGGCTGCCCTCGGCGCTCGATAACCGCCCCTTACAGTTCAATGAGTTCGAGGAGAGGGTCAACCAGCTCGTCTACGTCTCGGCCACCCCCGGACCATACGAACTGGAGAGGTCAGGCGGCAGTATAGTAGAACAGATAATACGCCCTACCGGCCTCCTGGACCCGGTCTGCGAAGTAAGGGGCGCGCTCACCCAGGTGGACGACCTCCTCGGGGAACTAAGGACACGGGTCGCCGCAAATGAACGGGTGCTGGTGACGACGCTCACAAAGCGCATGGCCGAGGACCTCACCCAGTACTACTCTGATATCGGCCTCAGGGTAAAGTACCTCCACTCTGATATCGGCACCATAGAGAGGGTCGAAATACTGCGCGGGCTCAGGATGGGGAGCTTCGACATACTTATCGGCATAAACCTTCTTCGCGAGGGGCTGGACCTTCCCGAAGTCTCGCTTGTAGCGATACTCGACGCGGACAAGGAGGGGTTCCTGCGCTCCGAGAGATCGCTCATCCAGACCTTCGGCAGAGCGGCCAGGAACGTAAACGGCCGGGTGCTGCTCTACGCCGACAAGGTGACGCGCTCCATGAAGGCGGCAATGGATGAGACGACAAGAAGGAGAAAGCTGCAGAGAAGATACAATAAAGAGAATAATATAACCCCTGAGACGATAAAAAGCTCTATCAAGGATATACTAAGCTCCATATACGAGGAGGACTACTATACCGTACCGATAGCCGCGGAGGATACGGCCGAGTATATACCGCCCTCCCAGATCCCCAAGAGGATAAAGCAGCTGAAAAAAGAGATGCTTCAGGCGTCAAAGGCGCTCGATTTCGAAAAAGCCGCCGACTTAAGGGACAAGATTGTGGAGTTGGAAGACAGGGAGCTTGGCATCTAAAAAAGCCAAAACTCTTAAAGCGGCTATCCGTAATATATTGACATTATATCCCCGCCTTGATAATTAAACGTTTATCCTTTATTATAATATTGTTTATGACTTAGCCTTAAGCCTTAAATAAGATCGGGAACGCGCAATGGAGAAGAAAAAACCTTCAACCACGCACTCTTTATCGATCCGTATCTTTCTATTGAGCGCGCTCTTTATAATACTTGGCCCCGCGTTCGATCTTCACGCCGCCTCGTACCCGTCGCTGAAGGACACCCCCATAGAAAAGCTCGAACTCGCCGCCAAAAATTGCCCACCGGAGAAGAGGGCAAAATTCTCCCTCACCGTCCATCCCCCGGCCTTCCATCTATGGCCAAACCAGAAGGTGCTGATCAGCTGGTGGGTAAACAACCAGAAGGGCGAGAGATGGATCTTTCCCGTCTACCTGAGAAAGGCCGGCAGGGAAGGGGGCGAAGAGGTCAGCCCCATCTGGATGCATTCGATCAAGAGCTCTGATCTGCCCGAAGGGCTTAATACCTACTACCTTGTGACCTACTGCGGTGTGGCCAGGATAGAGATCGCTAAGGCTCCACGCCCGGAGATTACGAGCTATCCAATCTCAGCGCTCCGCGGTGATACGATACGCATAACAGGAAAACATTTCAACGACTGGGACCCAAAACTCTTACGCGAAATAAAGATCCTTGAGCAGGGAGGTACGCGCGACCTTAAGATAGAAGAGTGGAGCGACAACGAGATCACAGCCACTCTCCCCGAAGACCTCTTTTTCGGCAGACAAAAACTCTATGTCGCGAGCGGCACAACAAAGGGACGTAGCCGCCGCTCCGAAGAGCTCCCCATGGCGGTCGTCAACCAGGACGACTTTCCCTCGCTTACAATGGCATCACTGCTTGAAGATGTCTTCTCCAGGATGGATATCCGCCTGAACAATTACGGATCGCAGAGAAGCGGGTCGCGGCTCTTAGAGAAAGACGCCTATATAAGCTTTAGCAAAGAACCCGACTCCGAACGCTTCTATCTGGATATACCGGAATACAAGCTTGTAATAGATACGAGATCACCGTTATCAGGGGAAACGACCGATGAGCAAAAGGTCGGCCACTACAGCTACTACCTCAACAACATAAATATGGACAACGTAACCGTCTCCAGGCTGGGCGACGGCTGGTCCATGACCATATATTTCGAGAAGATGGACGACGAATTGATCGGTGTCGATACGGATAATACGGATATCCGCGCCTTTGTGCCTGTCGAAAAGAGACCTTTACGCATGCAACTCAACAACCTGAAGGTGGTGGTGGACTTCGACCTCACGGCCAGGGACGGGGTTATGGTAGTTTCACAGAAAAAGGTAGAGAGCTTCGGCAGCCTCAGTAGCACAGAGGCAGGCTGCATCTTTAATTCCGTAGATATATGCGAGCGGTTAAAAGAGGTCTACGAGGTAGAACTCCTGAAGCAAATATCAAAAAGGATGGAGCTTGCCCTGGACGCTGAATCGACCCGCGCCTTTTTTGCCGAGGCGGTGGACCCGTGGCTTGCCGGTTATTCAATGGGCGAGGTGATCGAGTTAACGCTCGATGGCGACGATGTAATCATAAACTATCTGCCGAGATAGACTGACGAGTGTGCGAAGAGCGCTTGACAGAATCAAAAATGGGGCTCATAATTGAGTTAAAGATATGAGGCTCTAAGGGCCGAGATCTTTCATATGGTTTAACAAAACGGGCTCAAGCCCGATGCTCTATAACAATCCTTCGTTTGCAGTGAACCGGGCTCCCTCTTAAAGAGGGAGCCGACATCTGAAACCGGGAGAGAGATCATGGGTGAGAAGGATGCCATTACCTGGGAGACCGACCTGAAAGAGGCGCTAAAGAGGTCGGCAAGCGAGAATAAACCCGTACTGCTCGATTTCTTCAGCCCCGTCTGAATAGGCTGTGAACAGATGGGTGCGGTTTCGTACCCTAACGAAGATGTAGTAAGTTTCATAAACGACAACCTTATCCCGCTCCGGGTCTTAGCCGACGCTCAGCCCATCTCCACCGACTTTAATATCTGGTGGACGCCGTCGATCATAACGCTCGACTCGAACGGCAGGGAGCACCACCGTACACTCGGTTTTCTACCGCCAGAGGAATTCATACCGTCACTTATGCTCGGCATCGGCAAGACATATTTCGATCTGGGCAGGTTTGAGGAAGCGAACTCGATACTCGAAGAGCTGATAACAAAGTGTCCCCAGAGCAAAGCGGCCCCGGAGGCCATCTACCACTTGGGGGTAAGCAGTTTCAAGATTGCTCATGACGCCTCGCATCTAAAGAAAGCGTACGAGCGGCTACTAGCCGAATACCCGGATAACGAATGGGCTTTCCGGGCTTGGCCGTACAGCCTTCTTTAGACGCGGCGTCATCTTTAAGGCCATAAAACAAAATCCCGCCGTGCGAATAATCCGCACGGCGGGATTTTTGTTCGTTTAATTGCACCCTCCGCCATCCTCTGTCTCTCCCCCATACCCCGGGCTTTGAAATACTGAAATCATTTGATATAGAATAACCAAAATTATACAATACCCCGAGCGGTTCTTATAACCCGTTCATCTACTTCCAATTTTGAGGTCATAAGTGCGTAAAGTCCTGACGATCTTCTTTCTCCTGTTCATAATAAGTATCCCCATCGGGCTCATTGCGGGCATAGGATCGACCTTCAAGCTTACGGAAAAGCGCACCCTCGCCCCGCTTCCGGCGTTTTCCTTTGCCAGGGCATCAGACAGGGAGCTCTATGTTGAAATGGAAAATTACTTTAACGACCATTTCGTCTTCAGGGGACCGCTTGTAAAGACCAAGAACTGGATAGACCATTACCTGCTGAAAACCTCTTCCGCAAAAAAACTCCATATCGGACGAGAGGGCTGGCTCTTTCATACAAAGAGTCTCGGAGATTATCTTCTGGACGGTTGCGAATACAGGGAGAAGATCAGGACCCTGGCAAAAGGGCTACAGAACGTTGAAAGAGAGCTTGCCAGACACGGCCAGATATTCATCTTTGTCATAGCGCCCAACAAGGCCACCATATACCCCGAGTACGTGGGGCTCAACAACCCGAACCCGCCATGCTCTATGAGCCGCTACGACTTACTTCTCGAAGCATTTGAAGAATTCCCTCTCAAGGGCTTTATACGTCTGGACGAAATCTTTATGGAGGCCAAAAAAGACGGCCGACTCTACCATAAGACCGGTACGCACTGGAGCCTGAGGGGCGACCGTATAGCAGTCGAGGCGATACTCGGCCATCTGCAGAGTGCGGGTGTAACAAAAGAGAACAACCTGGAGAGATACTTACCGGAGATAGAGACCCATAAAGAATTTCGTATCGGCGACCTTGGGAAGGTTACGAGCCTGAAGATTGGTGAAGTTACCGAGACCGCAAAAAAATTCACCTACAGAAGCGAGACGAGTGTTGAGGAACTTAAGCAGTTAATGAATAACAAGAGACACTTTCGCTCTAAATCCAAAGCGCATGAGGGCGAAGTCCTGCTGCCGAGCGCAATCATCTACAGAGACTCCTTTATGACCGAGCCGCTTGAAATACTCAAAGGTTCCTTTGAAAGCATACACGCCATTTGGACATACAACATGATGACAAAAGAGGGTCTAGATGACCTGAACAGCTCCAAGATAGTAATCCTGGAG
This sequence comes from uncultured bacterium, assembly GCA_965372515.1. GTDB lineage: Bacteria > Desulfobacterota > GWC2-55-46 > GWC2-55-46 > JAJCZF01 > CBDVCO01. Next base: position 5,757 of record CBDVCO010000064.1, read on the forward strand.
ATGGTCGAGAGGAATCTGAACCATCTGTTCTAGGAGGTGAGTTTGTGTTTTGAACGCTTCGGGCAGGAACTCAACAAAAAAAATAACGGTCTTAAAACCCTTCAACTTGCCTTCCTCTATATCTCTTCACGACCTTTACCCCCTGCCCAGGGCTTTGAAATGCTGAATTCATTTGATATAGAATTGTCAAAATTATACAATAGCCTGAATTGATTACACTTTAAGAGAGATACTATCGCAACCCTCTCAAAAACTAACTAACCCGGGATAGACAATAAATGGTCTTTTCGAGCCTTATCTTTCTCTTCGCCTTTCTTCCCGCAGTCATCATTGTCTACTATGCGGCCCCGACGAGGAGATATAGAAATCTCGTACTCCTCGCATTCAGCTACATATTCTATTTCTGGGGGAGCGGCTTCTTCCTAGCGGCCCTCTTCCTCTCAAGCCTCTCAGACTACATTCTCGGCCTCCTCATTTGCAAGAGCGATACAAAACGGGCACGAGGCTCCTGGCTCGCGCTATCCATATTTATAAACCTTGCGCTACTCGCCTACTTCAAATATTCAAACTTCTTCATAGGAGAGGTAAATGACCTCATAAGCTCGTTCGGCCTCTCGCCGATGGGCTGGACAAAGGTCATACTTCCCATAGGCATCTCGTTCTTTACATTTCAAAAGATCACCTACGTAGTGGACGTCTTTCGCAAGACCCGCCCGGCGCTAAGGAGCTTTGTCGACTTCGCGCTCTACGTGGCCATGTTCCCACAATTGATCGCCGGTCCCATAGTCAGGTACCATGAGATAAGCGCGCAGCTGGAGGGGCGTAGAGAAAGCTTCGAGGGTTTCTATCAAGGGGTGCTGCGCTTCTCTCTAGGGCTCGTCAAGAAGGTGCTTATAGCCAATATCTGCGCCGAGGTGGCGGACGCGGCCTTTGCCATCGAGCCCTCGCTCCTCGATACGCGTAGCGCCTGGATCGGGATCTTCGCCTACACGCTACAGATATACTTCGACTTCTCGGCCTACTCGGACATGGCAATAGGGCTCGGCCATATCTTCGGCTTTACCCTGCCGGAGAATTTCAACCGCCCGTACTCGGCAATAAGCATCACCGATTTCTGGCGGCGCTGGCACATGACGCTCTCGAATTTCTTCCGCGACTACCTCTACCTCCCGCTCGGAGGTAACCGCCTGGGTGCCGCGCGGACATATATAAACCTCATGATAGTTTTCGTGCTGTGCGGCCTCTGGCACGGCGCGAGCTGGACATTTCTCGTCTGGGGCCTCTTTCACGGGGCGATGCTTATCATCGAGCGCGCTAGCGGGCTAAGGGCCCTTGAGGCCGCCTCATATATAGCCGTCAGGCGATTCGTAACCTTTATCCTTGTAATGATCGCCTGGGTATTTTTCCGCGCAGAAAGCCTCGGCCATGCACTTAGTTTTCTGAGCTCGATGTTCGTTCCATCGGCAAAGGGGCTCGATCTCGACCTGGCCATGGCATTAAACAACCGAAATATTATCTTCATGGTTATCGCTGGCGCCGTAGTCTTTTTGCCGAGGGATTTTTCATTCGCCACACTCCTTAGTAGAGAGAAAGGCACGCTCTTGAGCACAATCCAGGTATGCGCGGTTATTCTGCTTCTCCTCTATTCGGCGGCCTTTCTCGCGAGCGGTTCTTATAACCCGTTCATCTACTTCCAGTTCTGAGGTCATAAGTGCGCAGAGTCCTGGCAATCTTCTTTCTCCTGTTCATAATAAGTATCCCCATCGGGAGGCTTACGAATATAGGATCGACCTTCAAGCTTACGGAAAAGCGCACCCTCGCCCCGCTTCCGGCGTTTTCCTTTGCCAGGGTTTTAGACAGGGAGCTCTACATTGAACTCGATAGATATTTTAACGACCATTTCGTTTTCAGGGGACCGCTTGTAAAGGCCAAGAACCGGATAGACTTTTCCCTCTTCAAAACATCGCCCTCAAAGAAGGTCTATGTAGGAAAAGACGGCTGGCTCTTCTTCACAAAGACGCTCAGAGACTATCTAAAGGACAGTTGCAAAGATAGACAGAAAATCAGAGAGTTGGCAAGGGGGCTCCAGAACATTGAAAGAGAGCTTGCCAGACACGGCCAGATATTCGTCTTTGTAATAGCGCCCAACAAGGCAACCATATACCCGGAGTACGTGGGGCTCGCTCGCCCAAAACAGGACTGCGGCAGGAGCCGCTACGATCTACTTCTCGAGGCATTTGAAGAATTTCCGGTCAAGGGCTTTATAAGGCTCGACAAACTCCTTATGAAAGCAAAGAAAGACGGCCAACTCTACCATAAGACCGGCACGCACTGGAACCTGAGGGGAGAACGTGTCGCGATCGAAGCGATACTGCGCTACCTTGAGAGAACAAACGCTCTAAGCCAGGGGAACTCCGGCGAATCCAAAGACTGGAAAAGATATATGCCTGAAATTGAGACCGGCGAAAAAGATCGCGATGGCGACCTTGCCAATACGATAAGTCTAAGGCTTGGCGAACGGAGACAGGTCATAAAGAAGATCACATATAAGAGCGAGACCAGCGTTGAGGAGCTAGCGCCGCTTAGAAGCGATAATAACAAAAGGAGGCACTACCGTAGCGTCTCCAAAGCTCTTCCGGGTGAAGTTCTACTGCCGAGCGTGATCATCTACAGAGACTCATTTATGACCGAGCCGCTTCAGATCCTAAAAGGCTCATTTGAGAGCCTGCACGCCCTCTCGACATACAATCTGCTGATAGAAGAGGGGCAGGATGACCTCTATAACTCCAGGATCGTAATCCAGGAGATGGTCGAGAGGAATCTGAACCATCTGTTCTAGGGAGTGAGTTTGCGTTTTGAACGCTTCGGGCAAGAACTCAACAAAAAAAATAACCGTCTTAAAAACCCTTTAACCTGCCTTCTTCTATATCTCCGGCGCGGATTATGCGCATCTTTTCACCCGTAACGTCCGCTACCGTGGACCCCAGAGCGCCGGTAAGCGTGCCTCCCTCTATCGCGATATCCAGAAGGCCGTCGAAATAATCTACTACCTCGGACAACTTAACCGGGCTCTTAAGCCCGGACGGATTGGCGCTCGTCGCGGTAACCGGGCCGCCGAACTCCATTGAGAGCCTCCTCGCCATCTCGCTCCCCGGCACCCTCACCCCTATAGTCGGCCCGCCCCCCGCACCCGCCCTGCCCGCCCTGCCTGAAAGGAGAGCCGGGATATCCGGAGAGGCCCTGAAGACCAGGGTCAACGGGCCGGGCCAGAACTCATCGATCAACCTCTTCGCAAGCGGGGTGACCTCTTCAACAAGAGAAGGAAGCATCGAAGCGTCGCCTATAATAACGGAGATCGGCTCGGTAAAGGCGCGCCCCTTGAGGTGAAAGAGAGCTCGAAGCGCATCCTCGTTAAAAGGATCGACCGCAAGACCGTAAAAGGTCTCCGTGGGATAGGCGACTATCAGACCATCCCGAAGCGCGTTGACCGCCTCGTCCAGATAGTCGATAGATGAAATTATCTTGGGCTTTGTCATGATCTATAGGTGGATTACTGAAAGATTGTATTGGGGGAAACTTTCTGTAGAAAGGTTTCCTTAGACCCCCTTCAAAGACTTTTAGTATTTCTTTGTTAAGGATGCCCCCATTTTTTCCGGGGGTATTCTTAACAAATATTAAAAATTTTTGGAGAGAGTTTGAGAGAACCTTTTTATAAAAAGGTTCTCTCAACATAATGTTTCTGTGGTCTATCTATTTTGTATGCGTTTATTTTTTGCTTCGACTTCTTTTGCCATTTGTTTTTTATACTCTTCGAGTTTGGTCTTGAGTTCGGTATCTGAGGTGGCGAGTATCTGTATTGCGAAGAGGGCGGCGTTCTTCGCCCCTGCCTTACCAATAGCCATAGAGGCTACCGGCACTCCGCCGGGCATCTGCACGGTTGCGAGAAGCGCGTCGAGTCCTTTCAGGGAGCTAGAGTCTATTGGCACTCCAACTACGGGCAGGATCGTCTCGGCGGCCATAACACCCGCCAGATGGGCGGCGGCGCCCGCGCCTGCTATGATCACCTTGATCCCTCTGTCAAGAGCGGTAGAGGCGTATTCAGCGCTCCTGGCTGGCGTCCTGTGCGCGCTGATGACCGACGTTTCGTAGCCGACATTGAACTCTTTAAGGATCTTTTCAGCCGCCTCCATAACCGGGAGGTCGGAGTCGCTGCCCATTACTATACCTACAAGCGGTTTTGCCATTATTTATCTCCCTTTATGGAAAGTGAAAGCCTGTCCAGTTCTTGAAGTTCCTTTAAGAGCGGCTTAAGATCGTCGAGAGCAAGCGAGTTCGGGCCGTCGCAGAGCGCTTTATCCGGGTCCGGGTGGACCTCCATAAAGAGGCCGTCTACGCCGACGGCAACGGCGGCTCTGGCGAGGTATGGGATCATCGCTCTATCTCCGCCGGAGGCAGAGCCAAGGGCGCCGGGAAGCTGCACGCTGTGTGTGGCGTCGAAGACTACCGGATATCCCAAAGAGCGCATTATGGGTAAGCTCCTGAAGTCAACGACCAGATTATTATATCCGAATGTAGTGCCCCTCTCGGTCAGGATCACCTTTTCATTTCCATGGTCAATTATCTTTTGGGCGGCCGTTTCCATATCCTGCGGGGCCATGAACTGGCCCTTCTTGATATTTACGGGCTTGCCGGTATGGGCGGCGGCGGTCAAAAGGTCTGTCTGCCTGCTAAGAAGCGCGGGGATCTGAATTATGTCGGCCACCTCTGCCACGCGCTCTACATCCGAAGCGCAATGCACGTCGGTCAGGATCGGTACGGAGAGGGTCTCTTTTACGGTCTGCAGTACTTTAAGCCCCTCTATGAGCCCCGGCCCCCTGTATGAGTCCGCGCTCGTCCTGTTGGCCTTGTCATAGGAGCACTTGAAGATAAAACCCAGGTTGAGGCTCTCCGTAATGGCCTTTATACCCTCTGCCGCCCGGAGCGTGGCCGGTCCGTCCTCAATAACGCACGGGCCGGCAATGAGCACAAAGGGGGACGGCCCGCCGATTGAAATATTACCTATGGTTATATTTTTCACTGAATTTTGAGGACTCTCTAAAGGCCCTTGGCGGCCCTGCCGAGTTTGGAGGCGGCCTTGATATTTTTGCCCTTGCCCTT
>CBDVCO010000065.1:0-10484 GCA_965372515.1 uncultured bacterium
AACTCAAGCGGGTCGGGGGAGAGGAATTTCAGGTCGAATGTCTTGTAGAGCCTGTTAAGCCTGCGCTTTAAGAGCTGTTTCTCTGTAGGATTACGCTCCATTACGTTAGGATTATCACACTTTTGCGCTAAACGACAGCCTTAAGAGGGGTGTCGTTTTGACGGACTCGCAGGAGAGGGATTTAATCTCAAGGATAGAGCGTCAGATAGAGGCGATGCGCGAGGGCAGGGTTGCCCTGAATTTCAATTCTCCCATTATTTTATTTCCTTGACCAGTCATTAATGCATTCAACCGAATGCGGTGAATAGTCTTCATGTAATTTCCAGGTGTCATCCTCCATCTTCAATTCAACAGGCACTACCGTATAAGCACTCGCAGGACAAGGGCCTTTAGAAGAGAGAAACCATTTTTCAATCTTTATAAACTCATTATTCTTCCACCTTACTAATTTATACCCGGCATTTTCCGTAAGCTCGTAAGAAAATTCCGGGACAAGCTCCGTACCCTCAATGCGCCAGATAAAGACCCCGTTTTCATTATATCCCGTGTTGGTCCTATCAGGGACTGTGACAATACGTCTCTTGTCCGGAGAGAGGACCGGCAGGTCGTGGACAGAGTATTGTTTTCCGTCACTCTCCGATATCATAATATGCTCGGTCTCTTCAAAGTAATAGCCTCTCACAAGAAAGAATCCTGCATCCTTGAAGTAATCGACAAAACTATATTGAACGCATTTGCCGGGCCTCTCGCATCCGGGGCTATCCTTCAGAGAAATATATGAGCCGGAAGGTGATTCTAGAAGCAATGTATCGCCCTCTCTCTTGACCTTATCCACGAATTTCTTGATCCGCTCAATCTCTTTCTCTTTAGAGTCTCTCTTAAGCGGCTTTGCAGATCCGGCAAAAGAGACATCCGCAATTATGGTTAAGAACATCGAGAAAGCCGCTAAAACGACCAGCAATTGAATGAAAGAACTTTTCTTTTTCATCTGAGAACCCCGCGATTTTTTAGGCTAAGAATAAAGATGCTTATAGCCTTTTGCGTTGATTTCCACCCCTGAATGCGTAAACTATTGTATTTCAAGGACTATAAATAAAAGAAGGACCCATTCAAGAGGCGTCCTCATCTCTTTTCCACTTACTCATATACCCCTATTATACCCCTAAAGCCTAATTCCGTCGCTTGAAATATAGGCTTCCAATTTCCGCCGCTTTTCATTATGATGGATTCTATCATAATACGGATTTAGAGCAGGAGTTTGACAATGTCCGAACAGACCATAAAATGCCCGCACTGCAATAAGGATATCCGCCTCACAGAGGCGCTCTTCCACCAGGTGGAAGATAGAGTCAAGAAGGGGCTTGCCGAAGAGGCCGCCGAGCAGGAAAAAAAGCTCTCGGCGAGAGAGAAGGATATCGCGGAGCGCGAAATGGGTCTTAAAGCGGCCTTGGAAGAACGCCTAAATATTGCCAGGGCCGAGATAGAGAGCCAGGCGGGTAAAGAGGCACGGGCGGAGATCGAAAAAGAATTAAAGGATTTAAAGGAGCGAGACCTTGAGAAGACAAAGAGGATCGAGGAGGCGGAGCGCTCGGAGCTTGAACTAAGGAAAAAGTCGAGAGAGCTTGAAAAGGAGAAGGCCCAGATGGACCTGGAGGTCGCGCGAAAGATAGACGCCGAGCGCGACAAGGTGAAGAAAGAGACGCTCGAAATATTCTCCGAAGAGCATCGCCTGAAGGATTTAGAAAATAGCAAGCAGATGAACGATATGAAAAAGACTATTGAAGAACTTCGCAGGAAGAGCGAGCAGGGCTCCATGCAGACACAGGGAGAGGTGGGAGAACTCGACATAGAGGGGTTATTAAAAAGACGCTTCCCCACAGACGATATCGCCCCTGTCGCAAAGGGCATCAAGGGCGCCGATATTCTCCAGAGGGTCTATACCCGTGACGGCTCGCTTTGCGGAACGCTCATCTGGGAGATAAAGAACACAAAGGCGTGGGGGGGCGACTGGATAGAGAAACTAAAAGCCGACCAGAGGGCGGTCGGCGCGGAGCTTGCGGTATTGGTCTCAAAAACGCTTCCTCAGGAGGTGGAGAGCTTCAAGGACGTCTCCGGCGTCTGGGTAACGGATTTTAGAGCGGCTGAGAGCCTCGCAGAGATACTAAGATATACGCTCATAGAGCTTGCGAGAGTTAAGGCCTCGCTCGTGGGAAAAGGCGAGAAGATGGACCTCCTCTATAACTATATGTCCGGGCCGGGATTCAGGCAAAGGATAGAGGGCATAGTGGAGGCCTTTAGCGCGATGAAGAGCGACCTCGACACCGAGAAGCGCGCCATGACAAAGATATGGTCCAAGCGCGAAAAGCAGATAGAGAGGGCGCTTACCAACTCCGCCTCCATGTACGGTGATATGCAGGGGATAATCGGGGCCGGTCTGCCGGAGATCTCCTCGCTTGAGCTTGGCGGCGGCGAACCGGAAGACGAAGAAGATGACGTTTAGGGCGTAAGCTTAAACCTACGGCCCAAACCATAGAGAACCCTTTATGATAAACCACAAGCTGGTCCTGCCAGAACACCTGAACCACTACGGCTACCTCTTCGGAGGCTATCTGCTGCAATGGGTAGATGAGTACGCCTACATAACCGCCAACCTCAATAACCCCGGCCACAGGTTCGTCACCATCGCGCTCGACAACGTGGTATTCAAGAAGGTCATCCGGCTCGGCTCAATACTTAAGTTCGATATCAACTCCACGCGCACGGGCTCATCATCAGCCACCTATAACGTCAGGGTCTTTAGCGACTCCATGGAGTCCGGCGACGAGGAGCTTGTCTTTGAGACAAATATCACCTTCGTAAATATCGACGAGGACGGCAATAAGGAGGCTATAAGAAAAGAGTAACCCCCATCCTCTTCCACATGTAACCCGCGCCCCTTAAAATTGTAAATATCCACGGTATCTGATAAAATAAGCAGTTGGCATTGCCGCCTCTTTTTAAAAATAACTTTTCGATCTTGATATCATCAGGAGCTACACAATGAAGATCAGAACGAAGATGCTCATCATCTTCCTCCTGTTATCCATAATACCTATCAGTATAATATCCCTGATCTCGATATACAGCTTCCATGGGATGCATGAAGAGTCTATCGGCATAAACTTTTCGATGCTTGCCAGAGAGAAGGCCAACTTTATCGATTCGCTTCTTGACGAGAGGATCGCCGAGGTTGAGACGATCGCCGCTATGCAAGTGGTGCGCGACGCGGTTCGCCGGAGTAACCTCAAATACACAGACAAGCCCGAGGCCCTTATTAAGAGCGAGATACTTAAAGAGGACAGGTCATGGATCGATTCCAGGGGAAAAAGCGCACTCGCCAAAGAGATCCATAAGAACCGCCTATCCGGGATATTGACGGATTATCAGGCCAGAAACACTGATAAGTACGGAGAGATATTTGTAACCGACATTAAGGGCGCTACCGTAGCCATGACAAAACCCCTTACAGACTATTATCAGGCGGACGAGCAGTGGTGGGAAGCGAGCCTCGATGAAGGCAGGGGCAAGGTCTTTTTAGACCACAGGGGACTTGATGAGTCCATTGGCGCGCTGGCTGTCGGGATGGTAGTTCCCATAAGGGAGAGGGGTGAGGTCATCGGCATTATGAAGCTGAACTATAAGGTCAGCGAGATCCTCAAAGTCGTATCCACAGTGCGTGCGGGAGAGAGTTCCGAGGCCTTCCTGCTCGATACAAAAGGCGAGGTGGTCGCCTATAGCGGGGCCTATCCGGAGCAAGGGGCTACGGCTAAAGAAAAAGAGCAACTAAAGAAAACTGAGGCCGGATGGATTGAGGGTAGCCATCATGATGGGAAAATTATTTTCAGCGCATACGCCCCGTTAAAGAGTGATTTACATACAAGGATCCCGACGCCGGGGGCCATCAAGGGGGTCTCAGGTGAGAGGTGGGAGCTTTCGAAGTGGTATATCTTTATAAGGCTCCAAGAAGACGAGGCCTTCGCACCGATATCCAAGGTACGGCAGATCATTCTAATTATAGGGGTACTGACCGCGCTCGCGGCCATTATCCTGGCGGTCATGGTATCAAGGGCATTTTCAAGACCAGTAGAAAATCTAACCAGGGGAGTCCGCTCGATAGGTGAAGGCAAAACATTTCCCGAGGTCAATATTGAATCGAGCGACGAGATCGGGCTTCTCTCGAAAGCCTTTAATATTATGGCACTAAACCTCAAGGAGACCACGGTCTCGCGCGATCTCCTCTCTAAAGAGGTCGACGAGCGCAGACAGGCCGAAGAGAGACTTAAGGAGAGCGAGAGATACCTCTCCATGGCGCAGGGAATGGCGCATATCGGCCACTGGCAATTTGATATCAGGACACAAAGAGTAACGGGCTCCGACGAGCTATACCATATCTTCGGCCTCGACCACCATAGAGATACAATGGACTCGTTTATGGAGATAATCCACCCCGATGACAGGGATAGACTCACAGCCTCGCTAGTTAAAGGCATTGAATTAAGTGAGAACTGGGATATGGAGTACCGTTTGATCTTAAAGGACGGGAGAGAAAAGTACGCTCAAGTTATAGTCGAAGTCGTTGCTGACAAAGATGGTGATGTAAATCTTCTGGTCGGCACGTTACAGGATATAACCGAGCGTAAAGAGAACGAGGAGAAGATCAAGAGATCTCTCAAGGAGAAAGAGGTCCTATTAAAGGAGGTCCATCACCGGGTAAAGAACAACCTGCAGGTGATATCAAGCATGCTCAATCTCCAGAAAGGACATATAACGGACCCCGACGCCATAGATGTCTTCAAAGAGAGCCAGAGCCGCATAATGAGCATGGCTATGATCCACGAGATGCTCTATCAATCGGGCGACCTCTCAAGCGTCAGTCTCAAGGCATACCTGCATAACCTTACGGCAAAGCTCTTTGGTACCTACAGGCAGGACGGCTCTGATATAGAGCTTGAGGAGAATATAGCTCCAATTAAGGTTGAGATCGATACGGCTATCCAGCTTGGTCTTATTACGAACGAACTGGTCTCGAACGCCCTGAAGTATGCCTTTAAAGACGGCAGAGAAGGAAAGATCACTGTTGAATTCCTTACAGACGGTACAGGAAGGAATACATTTGTCCTGAAAGACGACGGCTCAGGCATGCCCGAAGGGTTCGACCCTGCCAGGACAAAGAGCCTCGGGCTAAAGATCGTCGAACTGATGGTCAGCCAACTGGACGCGCAAATGGAAGTAAGGAGCGAGAACGGGACCGAATTCAGGATCGAACTGCCTTCAGGCGATATACCGGGAGAGGATCAATATATTGACAGAGAGTGAAGAGAGAATCAGAGCGAGAATAATGATAGTCGACGACGAGGTCATAGTCGCAGAGGATCTAAAGGAGAGGCTTACGGATCTCGGTTATGAGGTCAGCGCCGTCGCGAGCACGGGCAGCGAAGCTATTACTAAAGCCCAGGAGAGCGGCCCGGACCTTATTCTCATGGATATACAGCTCAAGGGGAATATGGACGGCATCGAAGCGGCCGAAGTGATAAAGCGCCGTTTCGATATATCAGTAGTCTACCTTACCGCATACTCTGACCAGGCCACACTTGACAGGGCAAAGGTTACGACCCCTTTCGGCTATCTCATAAAGCCGTTTGCCGAAAGGGAACTCCATTCGACGATAGAGATGGCGCTCTATAAGCAGAAGGTGGATCGGGAGGTCAAGATACTTAGGGGGATGCTCCCGATATGCGCGGGTTGTAAAAGCATACGCGACGACGAAGGCTACTGGAAGCAGTTGGAAGAATATATGAGAGAACACGGCGAAATCGAATTCACGCACGGGCTTTGCCCGGTCTGCGCAAAGAAATTATTGAACGACGCAAAGAAAAAATGGTGATGAACCCGGTCTTCTCATAAGTAAATGAATCTACAGGACAATGATCAGCAGGAAAGAGACGATGAAGAAATACTCTACAAACAAAATAGAGCTGGAGAGAGTTCAGCAAGAGCTTAACGAGAGTGAAGAGCGCTTTCGTATGCTCGTAGAGCAATTACCGGACAATATATTGATCCATGACCTTGAAGGTAAGATACTCTTTACAAATGCCTCCAGGGTAGAGGTCTTTGGCGCTAGTAGCCCGGATGAGATTATCGGGAAGAACGCCATGGCCTTTGTGCATCCGGATAGCCTTGATTTAGTACAAAAAACGATAGCAGAGGCGCTTGAAGACTTTAAAAATGGCAGATTCAGCGTAAAGAGCATAGAACACAAGCTCGTTCGGCTCGACGGTTCTGAATTTTACGGTGAAGCTACCGGGGTACCCTTCTTTTATAAGGGAGAGCTCGCCATACAGACCATAATCCGCGACATAACCAAGCGCAAGCTGGCGGAGGAGGAGCTTAAGCGTGCCCGCGATGAGCTTGAGACGCGTATTGAAGAACGGACAAAAGAACTTTCCATGGAGATCGAAGAGCGCAAGAGTGCCGAGGAGAAGCTCAAGGAGAGCGAGGCAAGGCTGCAATCGATCCTCGATAACTCCACTACGGTTATCTACGTTAAGGACGTGGAGGGGAAGTACCTTCTCATAAACAAGAGGTTCGAGGACCTCTTCGGTGTCACGAGGGAGGAGATAAAGGGTAAGACGGACCACGACATATTCCCCTCCCATATGGCGGACGCATTCAGGGCCAACGACCTTGAAGTCCTCAAGGCCAACGCCCCTGTGGAGTTCGATGAGGTGGCCCCGCATGACGACGGACCACATACATATATTTCGATCAAGTTCCCGATAAACGACGATAACGGAAACCCTTACGCCGTCTGCGGCATCTCAACAGACATCACCGAGCGTAAGCGGACCGAAGAAGAGCTTAAAAAATCACGCAAGAAGCTGCGTAACCTGGCCCTGCACTTACAGAAGATACAGGAAGATGAGAGGGGCAGGATAGCGAGGGATATACACGACGACCTCGGACAGATGCTTACCGCCCTGGACTTCGATATCGCCTATATGTCCAAGAGATTTGCTCCGGACCAGAAAGAACTGCTGGAAAAGGCGAAGAAGGCCTCTGAACTCACCAGGGCCTCAATAGAGACGATTCAGAGGATAGCTTCTGAACTGAGGCCGGCCCTCCTCGACGACCTCGGCCTTATGGCGGCGATGGAATGGCAGGCGGACGAATACCATAAGCATACCGGAATAGATTGTATGGTCACTTTCGATTCAAAGATTGAGATTGAGGACAGGGACCTCGCCACGGCCTTCTTCCGCTCGTTTCAGGAAGCGCTCACCAATGCCGCCCGCCACGCGGATGCGACAAGCGTAACTGCCAGGGTCAAAAGGGAAGACGACCGGCTGGTCCTTGAAATTATCGATAACGGCAGAGGGATAAAGCCAGAGGAGATCGCAGCAAAGAATTCCTTTGGACTCTCGGGAATGAAGGAGCGTTTTTATCCATTCGGAGGCGACATCGATATCAAGGGTATTGAGGGAGAAGGGACCACGATAAGGATCAGCATACCATATCCAATTTCTTGACATTCTTTTTGCGTGATTCTCAGGGGTATGTATAACAGAGCCCGAACCGGCATGGCCGGTTCGGGCTTTATCTATTATTTCCCTGATCTGTTTTTGTTTAGTACTGAAGGAGCGAGAAGGTCTCATGGGGCTTTAGTTTGTCTCTTCCCTGCAGCTCGTTTAGCTCAACGACGAAGGCGCACTCCACGATATTACCGCCGAGATTCTCTACAAGCTCTATCATGGCCTTGGCCGTGCCGCCTGTTGCGAGAAGGTCGTCCGCGATAAGAACGTTTTGCCCTTTCTCTATGGCGTCCTGGTGGATCTCAAGCGTATCCTCTCCGTACTCAAGCGCATATGTGGCCTTGTTGGTCTTGCTCGGCAATTTTCCAGGCTTACGCACAAGTATTATGCCCGCGCCGAGCCTGTAGGCAAGGGCCGAGCCTATGACAAACCCCCTGGCCTCTGCGCCGACTATCACATCTATTTTCTTATCCAGATACCTGTGCGCCAATAGATCGACCATGACCTGAAAGGCCAACGGGTCCTTACACAGTGTTGTAATATCTTTAAAGAGTATGCCTTCCTTCGGAAAATCCGGCACGTCGCGTATAGCCTTCTTAAGCCTCTCTGGCATCGTCTATCCTCCTTGAAAACATTTTATCGATATTAAAAAATGCAAACGGGGTTGTTCATCTTTGCGCGTAGCTTCTTGCCTCTTTCTAGGGCAAGAAGAGTATTGGATTTCTTACGTCCCTGCCGTCTCGGAGTTCGAAATGGAGCTTGTAGCTCCCCGCGTCCCCGGTGTTACCGACCTTGGCGATCTTATCGCCCTTCTTCACCCGGTCGCCGGTCTTTACGAGGTTCGTGTCGTTATGGGCGTAGAGGGTATAAAAGTCCCCTTTGTGTTTTAGGATAATGACATTACCGAAGACCCTCATGCCGTCGGTCACGTGCACAACCTCGCCGCCGTCCGACGCCTTGACCGGAGAACCCTTCCTGGCCTTTATATCTATGCCGTCCTGGCTTGTGCCGCCTTCCACGCCGAAGCTGGAGATGACCTTGCCGCTGACGGGCCAGCCGAAGCGTCCTCTTTCTATCTTCGATAGTTTTCTCTTGTTCTTTGTGCTGGATCTGGCTGAGTTGGCCGGAGAGCCCGGAGAGTACGAGACCCTCCTGATCTTCGTTCTTCCGGGGATATAGATCTTTTGTCCTACCCGTATCTTCTCGGTATTCTTTATCCTGTTTATCCTGGAGACCTCTTTGGTGGAGACCTCGTAGGTATGGCATATTCGCCAGAGTGTTTCGCCTTTTTTGACGGTATGGTATACACCCCTGGCTGAGGCGGAGCTCGCGAGCATTAGAAAGCACGCGATAAAAAGAAAACCAATACGGGTGGGCTTTATAATTGGAACTTTTAAGCTTCGCATAAATTTAAATGCTTTGGTATTCAACACTTTTTTATTTTTTCCTCTGCGCTTGTTGTGGATAGAGAGGAGGCGTCGTGGCCCAGAAGAACGAGGAGTTTCTCTACGGCCTCCTTCGGCCCTTTCGCCTCTATTATCTCTTTAGAAATATCCCACGTACTTAGCCCGATTATCGGTTTGTTCGCTTTTAGCGCCATGGCTATCTCGCTTAGCGTGCCCATGGAGCCGCCGATGGCTACGAGCCCCAGAGAGCCCCTGACGATAAGGGCATTTCGCATATCTCCAATGCCGGTCGGTATGGCTATATCTATATACGGGTTGGCCGCCTCTATATCAGCCCCCGGCAAAAGCCCAATGGTCAACCCCCCGGCCTCTTTAGCCCCCCTGGCGGATGCCTCCATGACCCCGCCGAGCCCGCCGTTTATAAGCGCGTATCCTGCCCCGGCTATAAGCGAGCCGACTTCACGGGCCTGCTCGTCCAAGTCTCCTGAATCCACGCCGCTTCCTATCACGCCAAGGACGCCGTTAACTCTCACGCCAGACCTCGCAAACGCATCAATGGTTGAGCACCAGCTTTATCAGAACAAAGCCCAGGATCAAAAGGACCATAAAGGCAATGGACAAGATATTAAAGTACCGGTCTATGAACGCCTTTATAGGGCTTCCGAATTTGTATATAATAGCGGCGAGAATAAAGAACCTCGCGGCCCTCGATATCGCCGAGACTATAATAAAGACCGGAAAATTTATCTCAAAGGCCCCGGCGCTGATCGTAAAGACCTTGTACGGTATAGGCGTAAAACCGGCTATTGCCACAACCCATACGTCATAGGTGCGGTAGAGTTCCTGGACATATTCATACTTATCAGCGACACCGTAGAACTCTATAATATTGTAACCGACAGCGTCCATCAAGTAAAGCCCGATGAAATATCCGAACGCCCCGCCCGCAACCGAGGCGACACTACAGATGAGCGCGTACCTGAATGCCTTGGCCGGAATGCTTATGGCGAGCGCTATCAGGAGAACGTCCGGGGGTATCGGGAAAAAAGAGGACTCGGTAAAGGCGAGAATAAAGAGGGCCACGGCGCCGTAAGGTGTGTGGGCCCACTTGAGCACCCAGTCGTATAGACGCCTAACCAAGTCCGGCCCCTTTCATTACCCACCCGTGCTCGCCTATGAGTTTTACGAACCTGCACGCGCCGAGGAACTCTTTTTTTATGCCGCCCTCAGTCTTTGTGAGCCTTAAAAGCTCCTGGAGCGATTCACTGCCGACGG
Source organism: uncultured bacterium (assembly GCA_965372515.1). Taxonomy (GTDB): domain Bacteria; phylum Desulfobacterota; class GWC2-55-46; order GWC2-55-46; family JAJCZF01; genus CBDVCO01. Next base: position 10,250 of record CBDVCO010000065.1, read on the forward strand.
GTATGACAAGCCTTCCGCCCGTGGCAAGCTGATCTAGAAGAACCTGCGGTATCTCAGGGGCGCCGGCGGTAACGAGGATCGCGTCGAAAGGGGCCTCGTCCGGCCAGCCGCGGGTGCCGTCGTTTACCCTGAGTATTACGTTTGAGCAACTGAGGCTGTCGAGCACCTTGCCCGCGCGCTCGGTGAGCGCGCTGATCCTCTCTATCGAATATATTTTCTCGGCGAGCATTGAGAG
>CBDVCO010000066.1:0-10266 GCA_965372515.1 uncultured bacterium
GTTATTCAGTCCCACTCGTCGTCTTTGAGGACGACCCTCTCGACAGGGTTTCCCCCAATGAGGTGTTCTTTGACGATCTCTTCAACGTCGTTCGCCGCGACCTGTTTGTACCAGGTATTGTCAGGCTGGACGCTTACTAAAGGGCCTTCGAAGCATGGGCCGACACAGCTCGTTTGAGCGAGCGTGACCTTCCCCGTAAGTCCCTGTGTGTCCATCAGTTCTGCGAACTTCATAAGCACTTCGCGGCTGCCCTTCTGTGCGCAAGACCCCCTCGGGTGTCCCTCCGGGCGCTGGTTGCCGCATACATATACTACTCTTTCAGGTTTAGGCATTGCAATTTCACCTCTCTCTATATATTTAAGACAATTAAGACCATCTTAGTCCTTTTAATGCTCTATATCAAGTGAAATCTTGTATTACCACTTAAAATTTGCTATTATATATCGAATATCAAGTGCAAGTTATTCTTAAATCCTACTCTGCAAAGGCATAAGACACTTATGATCCTTGCGACTCCAGCAGTTATTGTAGTCCTTTACGTCGTAATCTCCATACTACTCCTTGCCATCTTCGTTGTATTCTCCGCTGTTCTCCTAAGACGTTTCTATAAAGAGAGATTTTATAAGTCTCTTGACCGTGAGCGCGAGATATACGGCCCGCTAGTCGATGCCCTTGTTTCCACACCGTCTTCCGTGGACGAGAGCCTCTTTCAGAATAAGGTCAACTCAATAAAGTGGCTTGCCGTTGAAGATCTGCTTCTAAAGGCCATAGATGGCGCCAATGATGAGAGAAGGGCTATTGTGCTCCGATCTTTAGACGAGCTTGGAATTGTTGATGTCTACTTAAGCGACCTAAAAAGTAGAGATAGATATAGGGCGTCGCTATGCGCCGAAAGGCTTGGACGTATCAGGTGCGCCCGGGCGGTCCCGGAGCTTATGGCCGTCCTTGTTACTGACAGCAGTGATCTGAAGAATATGGCGATAAATTCACTCGGCCTCATAGGAGACGAGCGCGCGATCCCTCCTTTGATGGAAAGCTTCAGGGAAGCAGTCGATGAGAGAGAGAATATCTCGGGGCGCATAATAAAGAACGCGCTGATCTTTTTTGGAGGTAAGGCGGTTCCTTTTCTCATGGAGGATATGGACAGTTCATCCTGGCGCGTAAGGAGCAGGGTGCTTGATGTTCTCTGCGAGATAGAGGACCCGGCGCTTAAAGGGGTCTTCCTTAAGGCATTAACCGACCCGGAGCCGGATGTTAGGGCAAAGGGGGCCAGGGGGCTTGGGCGTATAAAAGAGGCGGAGCTGGCGGTAGAGCCGTTAACGAGGCTCTACGATGACGAGGTCTGGGTTGTGCGTTACCATAGCGTTAAGGCGTTGGGGCTTATTGGCGATAAAAGTTCGGTCGATCTATTCAAGAGGGCCATTACCGACTCCAACTGGCAGGTGAGAAGAGCGGCCGCCGAGGCGCTTGGCGGTCTCGGTGTCTCGGCTATCAAGGAGCTTACCGACGTAATGCTAAGGAGCAGTGACCGCTTTGCCCGCGAACAGGTGGCCGAGGAGCTTCAGCGCTCGGGACTTATCTACGCTATTATTGAGAACCTGAGGAACCCTTCCGGGAGCGCGGCCTCTGAGGAGATGCTCTTTGACGTCGGCAAAAACGGGGTCATATCTCCGCTTCTCGAAGCGATGGAGGACCCCGATCCCGCAATGCGCTGCAAGGTGGCGGCGCTACTCGGGAGGATCGGGAATTTCAGGGCCAGGGAGACCCTTGAACGCTCAGCCAGAGATGATATTGATCTGAAGGTGAAGCTTGAGGCCGGCAAGGCGCTTGAAAGTGTCCCTGTCGAGGACCCGGCCGCCGCTTGAGCACGGCTTGAATCTAGAGGAGGGAGTTTTTGGAAGAGCTATTTCTTGATTTTCTCAGGTGGTTCAACTATCTGGTGATCGGTTACTACGGCGTTGCGAACGGCGTATACGCGATGCTTCTCGTTATATCCGTATTTGTGGTCTTAAGGCACCAGAAGCGCCTTAAATACGGCAAGTATCAGGATATGATCCACCCGTCCACCGCTCCCCCGGTAAGTATCCTGATCTCGGCTTACAATGAAGAGGGTAACGTGGCCGATACCGTCAAGGCGCTCTTTAACCTGAGATATCCCCTCTACGAGATAATCGCGATAAACGACGGTTCGGATGATGAAACCCTTGCTAAGCTTATAGAGGCTTTTTCACTTAAGAGGATAGACCTTATCTACCGAGACACCTTAAAGACGGCAAATGTCAGGGGGTTTTACGCCAATCCCGAATACCCCAATCTTACGGTAATCGACAAGGTGCATTCGGGTAAGGGTGACTCACTTAATGCCGGGATAAACGTATCGAGATCCCCGTACTTTTGCACTATAGACGCGGACTCGATCCTGGAAGGCGAGGCGATAATGAGGCTCATGAGGCCTATCGTGGAGCATCCGGAACTGGTCAAGGCCACAGGTGGAATAGTCAGGCTCATAAACGGCTCCAGTGTGAGGGACGGGAGGATATTAAATCTGGGACTGCCCAAAGATATTCTTTCAAGGATGCAGGTCGTCGAATATATCCGAAGCTTCCTCTTCGGCCGTGCCGCGTGGAGCGCGCTTAATTCGCTCTCTATCATCTCAGGCACATTTTCCTTGTTCCACAAGAAGACCACCATGGATATCGGCGGTTTCAGCCTTAATACCGTGACAGAGGACCTCGATCTGGTTATGCGTTTCCACAGGTTCTTTCGTGAGAAGAGAGAGCGCTACCGCATAACCTTTGTTCCCGATCCGGTATGCTGGACAGAGGCCCCGGACAATCTTAAGATGCTTGGTCGCCAGAGAAGGCGCTGGCATATGGGCCTGGCTCAGTCCATGTTCGGCAATCTCCGGATGATGTTCAATCCCTACTACGGCCGCATTGGACTCTTTGCCTATCCCTTTCAGTTCTTTATAGAGATGTTCGGTCCTCCGATCGAGATATCCGGCTATGTGGTGGTCACCCTCTGTTTTATAGCCGGCATCGTGAACCTGGAATTCTTTATGCTCTTTTTGACCATGTCTATTTTTCTGGGCGTAATCCTCTCCATAGGCGCGATCCTTTTGGAGGAGTTTACCTTCAGGCGCTACAAGAAGATATCGGAACTCATGACGCTTATGCTCTTTGGCGTGCTGGAGAATTTTGGCTATCGCCAATTGAACGCAGTATGGCGCGTGCAAGCGCTCTTTAAGTTTATCTTCAGGTCAAAGAGGTGGGAGCACGTAGAGAAGCGCGGTTTTATGAGGACCGCCAAGGAGTTGGAGGAGGATACCCTTAATTCATGAACCCCAGAGCCTTTGTAGCAGTTCTTGTAATATTTTTTTCCCTGACTCTCCTTACCTCTATTGCTTTCGCCAAAGCCGCACCGGACGAGGCGATCGCGCTTGAGGTTTCAGAAGATGATGCCGGGTTAGTAGGGCCCGGTATAGAGGCTGTTAAAGATAACCCGGACTCTTTTTCCGTTGAGATCGAGCTCGCGAGGCGCCTTAAAAAGGAAAAGCGCTATCCGGAGGCGATAACGCATTACAGGCGCGCCGTAGAGCTATCAAGCCCACGCACAAGACGCGGGGTCAGGCGTGAGCTCGCTACAGTTATTTCATGGACCGGGGATAAGGCCCGGGCGATAGAGCTATACAAGGAACTTCTTGCTGAAAAGCCCCAGGATTCAGAGGCCCGTATGGGGCTGGCGAGGGTCTATTCATGGACCAGGCGCTACGCCGAGGCCAAAGGCGAATACAAATATGTGCTCCAGCGTAAGCCAAAGAGTATTGAGGCCAGGGTGGGGCTTGCAAGAGTTAACTCATGGCAGGGCAATTACGACGAGGCCATCAGCGCGTACAGGGAAATCTTAAAAGAGAACCCAAAGAATACCGAGGCAAGGGTCGGCCTGATAAACGTCTTGAGGTGGAAGGGCGAGTCTCGAGAGAGTTTAAGTGAGGCCCGCGGGTTTCTCGCCGTAAAGCCTGACGACCCGGAGGCCAAAAGGCTCGTGAGGGAGCTTAGAAAATCTAGGGGGCCCTACATAGAGCTTACCCGCTCGGACGGCGAAGACTCCGACGACAACCGGCTTGTAAGATATAAGCTTAGCGGGTATTTCTCCTTGTGGAACGATTCTGTTATCCGCATGTCGTACTCGACCTACCACGCGACCGCCCCATTCAATCTGGAGGCGGACGCCGGGCTCTTCACAATAAAGAGCGCCTATAAGGCGACGAAGGATTTCACTTTGACCCCGAGGCTTTCTGTCGCGACACTTGAGGCCAATAACGGAGATGTAACACGGCTCCTTCCCGGCCTTTCCGTTAAGTGGCGCCGATCAAAGCGCCTTACCCTATCGACGAGCTACAGCCAGTCGATGCTCCTTGATACAGCGCAGCTTATAAAGAACGCGATCAAGCTCGATGAGTACAGCCTTTCTGCCCGTTATGATGTTAGCCCCTATACCCTTTCCGCCGGCTTTAGATACGGCAAGTACCCCGATGGGAATTTCAGTAACAGGGCGTATGTAAATCTATCCAAAAATTTTATTAAGAAGGACCCGAAGCTCTCCGGGGGTGTGAGGTTCGATTATGTGAACTTCGATAAAAATCTGAATAACGGCTACTACGACCCGCAGGACTATTTGGCCCTGACGCTCCATGCAACCCTTCAGGACGATTATTACGACGAGCGTCTCTTCTACGAGGTCGTCGCCGGGCTCGGCACACAGACGAAGTCCGGTACGAGTGCCGAGTTGAAGGCGTCTCTTAAGGGAAAGCTCACCTGGTATTTTACAGACAACCTCTCTGCCTGGGCCTCGTATAAGTGGAGCCGCTCGGCCCTTGAGAGTCAGACAGGTTATAATTATAATGCTTCAAAGATTGGCATTGGATATCTATTCTAACGTTTGACTCGACACAAGGAGGGGCTTTGGCTTTGAGTTCCAGCAAGAAGATATGGATCCTTACGTTAGTGGGCCTCTCTTTATTTGCTTATGGGGTATATAACGTATACTCTCCAGAGAATTTCCCGATGAGCTTTGTCCAGGGCAAGGTCCGAAGAATTAATGAAAAAGTGATCGTCGGCCCTTATCCAACTGAGCATGAACTCTACAGGTTAAGGAAGAAGGGGGTCAATAAGGTGATAAGCCTTATGAACCCCAATATGCCGTTCGAGTCCTCTCTGATAAAGATGGAAAGAAAGGCCGCCAAAAGTTACGGCATAGAATTTGTAAATATTCCCATGAGCTACCTTAATCTTGGCGGGCATGGCAATAAGGACCAGCTCTCAAATATTCTTGACGAGATAATGGGCTCGGGCGACAAGGTGGTTTACGTGCACTGTTATCTTGGACGCCACCGTATGGAGCTGGTGGCCGAGGGGCTTAACAAGAGAAAGGTCGAGGGGGCGGGCAGGGTAAGGGCCGAGATATCGGCGGAACCCATACGCGATTACCACGAGGCCTACAGTAAGTAGCCGTGCCGACCCGGCATATCTTTCCAGGGCGCACTCCTAGTGAAAACCGGTCCTTCTTTTTTTTGATATCTGACCGATCAGCCAACCTAATAATAATACGCCGCCACCGGCCAGAAACCAGTAGACTATACTTCTATTGGATAGGCTCTTGTTCTTCTCTTTTAGAGTTCTCACCTCGCTCGTGAGCCTCTTGTTCTCTTTTCCAAACATGTCGCGTTCGCCTACTATTCTTACGACATTGTCAGAGTCCTTGACGAGTATATTGTATTTTTTCGTAACCTCTTTGAGCTTTTTGTTCGTGCGGTATATCTGATCGTTTGCCTTGTTAAGGCTCTTTTCAAGTTTTGTCGCGTCATCCTTATGAAGGCCCTGCTCTTTTGTGAGATCGCTTTTAATGGTGTTCTTCTCGCTCTTGAGCTTCTCGATAGAGGCCTTCAAATTTTTTATCTTCCTGTTGAGCCCCGATATAATGATCGACTTCGGCGTATCCGGGGTAATATATTGTTTCAGGACCCAGCCCGTCTCACCACCGGCGGTCTTGACCTTGTAATATTTATCTTTTTCCTTTAGTATTTCAAGGGCCTCTCCGCTCTTTAGCGTCTTTGTGATCATGTAATCGCTTCCGGCGCCCCTGCGCATGGTAATTATCAGCTTGTCGGATACGTATTGAGTATCCGCATAGAGAGTGGCGGGCGCTACTGTGAGGATTAAACCGAAGACAAGGATGAAGAGCACGGCTCGTAAGTTTCTATTTTTTTTCAAAGTGTCACTCCTTTAGGTTGTAATTGTGCGTGGAGTTTATTTTATAAAGCTCGAGTCCTCGACAATGACCGAATAGAAGTAGCCTGCCCCGAAATCCTTATCCGCTTCAAGGCGGCCCTGGGCCGTTACTTCCGAGCCGACTTCGGCAGTGTCATCTCTCGATGTAAAGATCACCTTGCTGTTGCCCATGTATATTGTGCCGTCCTGAATATGGACCCAGGTCCTTCCCATAATTCCGCTTGAGACCTTCATGACTTTGCCTTTGACCCTTACGAGCTTGCCGTTCAGTTTATCCTTCTGTGCGTATAGTTCCCTTACAGGATATAAGACGGCAGGCTTCAGCGTTTTGGCTGTCTTTGCCAGGGCGGGTTTCTGCGTCTTGGCCCGGACGGTCTTTTGCGCGGGTGAGCTTGTTTTGGACGAGGCGCTTTGAATGGTGCCTACGAACATGATGGAGTCAAATTTGCGGTCAAGCGCCTTGCTGTGAAAGTCGCGCATCCACATCTGTTCGTCGAAGCTTACCCTATCCCCTTTGCCGTGACGTGTCTGGGGCCCGGCTATCCAGAATTTCTTTCCGTTCTCATCTATTTTCATATAGGAGTAGCCGCCGCCGGTACTGCTCTCAAGCACGGTCCCGGTGTGTATTGCCCCGGCCAGGGCGTATGAAGCGGTCATTAATATAAGGGCCAATACAGTGCATAGTGATATCCTGGCGCGTGTCATCTGTTCTTCTCCGTTTGGGTCTAAGATTGGATTTGTCTATCTCAATTTTCAGACTACTTTATACCATATAATAGCGAGGTAGTCTTGAAAATTTCGTTTTTTTAATATTTTCTTAATTACGGACAGCCTCGGTGTTTCGGTTATCTTAAGGCTAATCAGTCATCATCAGAGCGCCCTTTGTTTATAACGTCGAAGTTCTCGCTTATTTTATCATTCAGTTCATTCATTAATTCATTGTAGATACCCCTTTCCTTTCTGGAAAGGTCGTTCTCATTGATGTGCTCGTCGGTCGTCTTGAAGAGGAATCCCTTATTGGTGTCCAGATGATAGATCAGTTTATATTCTCCTCGATAGGCGCTAAACCACCTGACCTCTTCGTTCTTTTCACCGTAGACAAAGCTCATGGAGTATTTGGTCTTTTTCGTTTTTAATTTCGGATTTCTCATATAGGGGAGCAGCGTTTCTCCGTCCATCCATTCGGGTATGGGTTTATTAAGGAGGTCGAGTATTGTCGGGGCCAGGTCTACATGTTCCGCCAGGCTCTCTATGCTCACCCCCTCTTTTTGCCCCGGCAGATGGATCAGGAGAGGTATATGAAATAAGGGCTCCTCCATTAACGAAGAATTTATAAGTGTGTTGTCCTTATCAAAGACATTGCCGTGGTCGGAGCTTACAATAATAATGCTGTTCTTGTAGAGGCCGTAAACCTTAAGCGTCTGTATGAACCCTTTAAGGGCGGAGTCGGAGAAGAGGATGCATTCGTCGTAACGGGCCTTCATCATGGAGATAATCTTTTTTTGTTCCGATGCTGAGGCCCCGGCCAATGGAGGAGGTTCCAAATCTGCTGCGAGGAATGCCCCCCTGAAAGGGGGCGGTGGAATATACGGGAAATGCGGGGGCCAGAGATGGAGCCACATAAAGAACGGGCGTCTTGTGTTCTCGCGGACGAACTCCTTGGCAACAGAGAACGGTCTGTCGTAATAGGCGCTTTGCGAACCCGTATCGAGGAGATAGTTGGGGTTGTTTAGAAAATTTATATGCCTTAGTATCGGGAAAGAGTACGGAGAGATGCCGAAAGCCGATAAGAAATCAAATACCGGGGGAAAGGGTATATCGAAGGTGGCCCATCTCGTAGAGTCGAATTGACCCTCAAGGCCCAGGAAGTCCGGCAGTTGATACATGCCCGGGACTATGGCCGCGGTATAGTAATCTCCCCTTAGCTGGGCGGCTATGTTCTCGTCGTTATCCTTTTCCATGTAGTCAAGCCAGTTGAATACGCCGTGCTTCCACGGGTACTTTGAGGTCAGTATGGAGACGATGGAGGGTTGAGTATTATGATAATTCGAGTGCATCCTTTGAAAGACGTAGCTCTCTTTGGCGAACTCGTCCAAGAAAGGCGTGGTCCTTCTGGAATAACCGTATAGCGACATGTCGGCCGAGCACATCGAGTCGAAGGTTATGAGAAAGACGTTCGGTCTCTCTTCACCTTTCACGCTCCCGTTTGACGCTGATTTGCTCTTGGAGGGTATTGAGGAGGCCGCGGGTCTATCGACCGTTATAAAAAATACTCCTATCAATACGACGGAGGCTATTGTTAGACCCAGGGCGGGCTTGTACAGGAGATCCACGATATTATAGAAAAGGTGTTTGAAAATCTTAGCTAGCCATATGCGGCACGCCGCTACCAGGAGCAAGGTCGCTACTGGCAGCGCCCCATTTCCCGTAAACCAGTAGAGCTTGACGCTGGCCGGAAAGTTTCCATTTATAAGGAAGACGATAGCCGCGATATATACTAGCCCGAGCGCCGTAACCGAGAGTATCTCAATTGGCACGAGCAGGTAGTTCTCTTTAACGCGAAGGCGTCGAGAAATCCATGAGGCCGCGTAGATCACCCCGGCCAGTATTATGGAGAGCGAGACAAGGGCCAGCGAGGCGGAAGCGAATGCCTCAAACGGCGAGCCCAGGTAAGGATAGTAGTTAGCATCCGAAAGAAGCTGTAGGGTCTCAAGGACGATTATAAGAAAGAGTGTTACGAAGGCCGGCTTGAAGATATTAAGGGTTTTCATCTAGTGCCTTTAAGGGTGGATTTTCCGGATAATTACGGGCCTCTTTGATATTAGATAGTACTTCTATCATCAGCGGGCTGTCAAGCGTAACGGGCGTGGGGGGTGTGCCGGCAGGGGTGAGGGCACAGACGCCGAGCCAGCCTCTTTTTGGTGTGACTGGTATAGTCACCCTATCGGCCTTCTTTTAGGCGTAGAGCCTCTTTAAGCCCAACGACGGCCTTCTTATCTTGAGGATTTATCCTTAGGAGAGTCTTGAATTCGTTCGACGCCGGGGCGTAGAGTTTTTCTTTCATATAGATATTTGCCAGGCCGTAATGCGCGTCCGCGTAATCCGGGTCGATTTTTATAGCATCTTTGTAGCTTTCTTTCGCCTCACTTTTTCGTCCGAGGTCTTCAAGCGTAATGCCCATATTGTAATAGGCCTCTATGTATCCGGGGTCGGTCTTTATTGCCCTTTTATAATATGAAAGGCTCTCGGCATGGTGCTTGTTGATGCTCATGATTATACCGAGGTTGTTAAGGGCCTGTGGGAAAGCCGGTTTCAAGCCCAACACCTCCATGTACAGGGCCTCGGCCCCCTTTAGATCGTTCCTTCGCATGAGAATATTGGCGAGGTTGTTTCTGGATTTAAAATCCTGCGGGTTAAGCTTTGAAGCTTTCCTGTATGCCTGGGCGGCCTCGTCGACCCTGTTTAACTCCGTAAGGGGAAGGGCGTAATTATAAAACGCGTTTGAATTCTGTGGGTTAAGCTCTATGGATCGCTCGAAGTTCTCGACAGCCACTTCGAATTTCCCTTGCAGGGTGTAGTTTATACCGAGATTTATCAGCGTTTGCGGGTTTGAGGGGTCTTTGTCCTGTAGGGCCTCGTGCTGGGCTATGGCTTCGTCATATTGACCGAGGATGGTCAATGCCTTTGCGAGGTTAATTCGGGCTCTATCAAAGTCGGGGTCAGAGCTTAAAGCTTTGCGGAATTCTTCAAGGGCTTCCTCTGCCTTTCCCTGTTTTAGCAGAAAGTTTCCGTTATTATTTCGAACCATTGATTCCGACCCGTTATTTCTTAATTTTACCACACCGTCTTTTCGTATCTTGTTATCCTCAATTATAAATCTGGACATCTGATCGGTCCATCCAAGCCCGGCCTTTAGGTCATAGAAGTAATAGTATTTTTTTCGCGCTCTCAAGGGTGGAACGGGATTTAACAGCGA